>NZ_DS989907.1:0-76804 GCF_000155595.1 Synechococcus sp. PCC 7335
GATGACAGCACTCGAAGGCGAGTCTATCGTTTGCTTTGCTCTCGTCATCCCTCGCAGTCACGGTCAGGATCTAAGCCAATGCCATCAGGAAGACGGGTTTCGCATAGAGCGTTTACCCTGAGACAGGGCAGGTAGAAAGTAGAGAAAACCATACGGGAATACCTTCAGGAAAAGCGTTTTGCTTGCAAAGCGCGGTCACGCACTGCCTATCTATCCATCGTTCTCTGGTGCGTCACTGTTTTAGTTACTTATGCAGAAAACTGAGTTAGAAGGCTGATAGATAAGATGTGGCAGTTCAGAACACATAGTGTTTTGGTGGGACTTGAGCCTTACCTCCCATATTCGTAACCACTATTTATGTAACAACGCCGCAATTAGATACACAAAATGGCCATATGCATACACTCAATCTTGAGAACAAGTCGAGCGAGAATCAGTTTGAAGGCTATAACGAGCCCATAACGGCAGTCAATTTTCGCACTGAAGGTATTGAAAGAGAAGGACAAGACAACGCAAAATCCCTTGAATGGGATCTAGAATTTAGACCGGAAACAATACCACCACCAGTCATTCAGCAACTCCTATTTGCTTGTGCCGAAGTCGTTATCCTAACAGGGCTCATAACTGGTGCAAACGTCATTCTGGAAATTGATGGAGATAAGATAGAGACCAAAGCACTTGATGGTATTCTCGCTATCGAGGTTTCTGCATTGGATGAAGGCGCTCAGGTACGGGCTAGACAGGAGTTCGATGGGGATAAAAGCAATTGGAGCAAGACTGCTATAGTGGTGCCCCACCCTCGCAGCTTACCAGCACCTCGCATCGTTGATTATCCCTATGAATGCGCTAGATTCGTCGTTGCAGAGAACCTGTTCGTCGGCGCTAGGGTACGATGCGAGGTGAATGGTTCCCCTGGCCGTGTACAAAGGGTTAAAGACAAACGGCAGGCCATTAGAACATCCCAAGCCTTATCGCAGGGCGATCTAGTCCGAATAATTGTCACTCTTTGTGAGGAAACCAGCACTGGAACACTCGAAGCTATTTCAAAAACTCAAGCTGTTCAGCTCGCGCCTAACCCTCTTCCAGTCGCCACGATACCAAAGAGTTCCATCGTCATCGACAACGACCGAATTAAAGTTGAGCAGGTTCTCGTAGGTACGGGTGGTAAACTCTCCAACCTCAATACAGGGAATGAGGAGTTCTATTCAAATATATGGGAGTCTTCCTGGTACTTGCTCAATAAGCCCATCAGAACTAAAGACCAGTTTACTTTTGAGCATCGCCTTTGCCAATCTGGTAGCCCATCGGCCCCGGTTGTTGTCAAGGAAGGTGATCCCGATCTAGGCCAATTGACCAAGCCAGTAATTGCCCGTCCGTTCTGCCCAGGCAATACAATTTTCACACTCTACAATTGCCTGCCTGGAGCTCGCGTTGGCCTTCTTCTTGATGGTAGGCCCGTTGCGTTGGCTGTCGCCTATGCTCCCACTGTTACACTTGCCATCGATCCTACAGTGCTTGTCCGATCTGGTCAGAAGCTTAAAGCCTTCACTTATTTAGTACCAGGCAAAGTTGAACTGTCGAATGAAGTTGAAGTCATAGCTGATAGCAACGTATCGATCACTGTGGATAGCGCGATTAGTTATGTTAACCCCGATGGTGACCGACGCTACGGCATTGATTTCGCAACTAGCTCACACCTGTTCGTCAAAGTGAAGTCCTGCTGCGATGAAGCAGGTCAAATCGTTCCCGCCGCCACTGTGTTAGTGAATGAAACGCCGGTCACATCTAGGGTAAAACTCTATCCTGCTGGAGAGAGTTGCTTCGCTGGCTATGTCCTCATTGAGGAAGAGCTACCACTTGGACGCTATGAGGTGCGTATCGAAGGGATCTGCGGCAACCGGACAGAAAGCAAGGAGCTGTGGCTTCATAGACTAGCACCTGGCGAGCGGGACCAACAAAGTCCGCAGCTATCACTTACCGTGACCACTAGTGATGGCGCAAGAGCCACCATCACTGACAAAGATCGTCAGCCGATTCAGATGAATGCCTGGTTTAACGAGCAATTCGATGCTGTACTAAAAGCTGAGGATCAATCAGGACTGAGGGCAGTAGTGGTCTCTTGGAATGGTCTGGTGCGAGTTCTAAGCAATAGCCTCGTAACGTACAACTATCAGAAACAGTCTCCAGTCCCAACAGATTTGCTAATGAGATCCAACTGGATACCTATCGGACTCGGCAGCCTGTATTTAGATGCCGCTGCTATCGATCTTACATCCTTTCGCCAGATGTCTCAGACGGCGCAAATTGAACTTGAGATAAAGCAGCGTACGCCAATTCTGCGGGAAGTTAAACCAACCAGTACTTTTGGCGGTAGCACAATCACCTTACTCGGCGACTTCTTCAATACACCTCCACAAACAACGCTGTTGTTTTATGAAATGGGGGTTGAAAAGGCTCGCATCGATGTAACGGCCAGCGTGAAAAAGACAGAGATAGCATCGGTCACAGTACCACAGCTTTCTCCAGGACAGTATGAGATCAGTATAGAGACAGGTCCTAAGCCGGAGCGTAGCTTATTCCTGCCCTTTCAGATCAAGCGTCAGCCAGACCCATCACCACCACAGCCACTAAGCAAAACCGTTGCTCTCAACTTTTCTAGAAGAACTCAGTTTAATGGATTTAATAACAGCGGCCAGGTTTTCTTCGTACTTGACGACAGTTCTAACAATGTGATGAATACCACTGGATTTCCCTTTGTTGGAAAGGTTACAAATAACAGTCAAAACTATGGATACACCCTCTCTTATCTAGAGGTTAAAAATTCTGCTTGGGATCTTAAGAAACAAGAGTCGCTTCCAGAAGCGAGCCTAGTCGTATTACCTAGTACCACAACTTTCAGCGGACTGAATATACTAAATCCAAATGCACTTTGGGCACTCGTCCCATTCCCGCCCGGTGGTTTATACAAAGATAGTCATACTTTGACTTTTGAGCTATTTGATCGCACTCCATAATCTGAGACGAGCGATTTGAGGTAAATAGAGCTATAACCCTCATATCTATTCATGCAACACTATGAACTAGGGGCAATGGACCTGTCAGACTTTACGAAGCTAAAGTGACCGGAGACCACAGTCAACGGATTGCCCCTGTTCACAGCTTCGCTACTTTAGGGCCTGCCTATCTAGAGGCTGAGGCGATCGCCCAGCAGAATCGTCTAGCCTTCTGGTCTAATCCCAATCCCATCATGCCTTGGGACTTTAGAAAACAGCGACGGTAAGCAGTTAGAGAAGGTGGCGATCGCGCTGCTTCTCTATCATCCACTATCTATATCTATACTCAATGTATACTCATAATTCTATGACTGTTTTATACTCGTAATAGGTATGTTAAGGTACTTACACCTAAACTGAATGACGCACTCCCACGCCTCGACGAATTCATTCGTGTCGCTTTTTATTAAAGTAATTTGAGTAACACGAATGAACTCTCCACTACGCCAAAGCCAGCATCTCAGCGATCCAGAAAGAAGGATCGGATAGGGCGATCGCGCTCTCGAGAACCTACTCATCAGCAGGCAAGAACCGCTCTAAAATAATTGACATTGAATGGTGACAATACTGAGTAACCGCCCAATTGGGCATTCTTTAATCATACGACACAAGCTAGTGCGAGAATGGCTGATACCCCCCGACAGAATTCCTTCTTCAATCGTGAGATTGTCCCAGCGCCCATCACTCGACATCTTCTAGAGCAAACGCTAGCTATTCAAGACTGGCACCCCGCCTTTACAGGTCGGTGTCCTACCTGCAAAAGACTCATGCAGCAAACCAGTCCACCAAGAGTGCATTGGGATTGCCGATGCGGATGGCTAGATGACGCTATATAGGCTCGTGCGATCACCCACTAAGCTTATAAATACCAACTGTAAAGGACAAGAGATTCGGGCTTGTGTATTTTCACATCTAATCGATATCCAGTACAATTAAGATAGCTAAGTACAGTTGTACTATTATTGTGGGGCAGAGGTAGATCATCCTAATGTTTGCAGAATATCAATCATCTTGGCCAAACCTCATCAGTCCTGTGCTAGAGATTGCTGCCTATGAATACCTTTGGACTCAGTACCCTAGTGTGCCTAAGCTAGCCAAGCTCTTTGCTTCGTTTAACCATGAGTTGCCCTCTGTCATAGCACGAGAGCAAAATGCATCGCCTGGAATAATCAAGGCGGTTAAGTGCAAAATAGCTGACCTTCTTCCTTTCAGAAGCTTTTCTGCTCTATTTTATGGAGACTTCGAGTATCCAACAACGCTTAGGGATGCGAAAAATCCAATAGAAGTTCTCTACTATCAGGGCAATTTAGATCTGCTTTCCTCTAAAGCTGTTTCCGTTGTTGGTAGCAGGAAGCCTACAGACGAGGGCCGCAGGCGTGCAAGGAAGATTGCTCGTTTGCTAGTAGCAAGCGACTTTACTGTGATGTCGGGGTTAGCGACTGGCATTGACACTGAAGCGCATCGAGCAGCCATTGAGGCAGGCGGCAGAACTATCTCTGTTATCGGCACAGCGCTGAATGAGGTTTACCCAAAAGAAAATGCTGAGCTTCAGAGAAAAATTTCAAAAGAGTTTCTACTGGTTACTCAGGTGCCCTTCTACCAGTATTCAATGCAAGATTATCGCCGTAATCGAGGCTTTTTCCCAGAGCGCAATAAGACCATGTCGGCACTGAGTCAGGCCACTATCATCGTTGAAGCTTCCGAGACGAGCGGCACTCTAATTCAGGCTAGAGCAGCACTACAGCAAGGCAGAAAGCTCTTCATATTAAAGTCCTGTTTTGATAGAGGGTTGGAGTGGCCAGAAAGATTTCTCAAGCGAGGGGCTATCAAGATTGAGGACGGCTCTGAAGTACTAGAGCAGCTTCGATAGATATGACCGGTGATGCAAGATGGCGACGGACTGATGATTCTGTTTGGCTCGCCAGTTGCCCTGAACACAAAGACCTAAATCTTATATACGGACGCATTTACACAGTCGGGCAAGGATACCAATTCTCTGATACCAACCAACAAATCAGCAATCTCAAGATTAAGCCTAGCGAGACTCAAAGATTGCATTGGAAGCGAGTAGCTATCCAAAAGTTTGCGGATGAGCTAACGGCTCTGTTGAAGGCCAATATTCCCAAAGACCGCTCTATAGCACTCATTCCAATGCCGCCTTCTAAAACATCTAGTCATCCTGACTACGACGACAGAGTATTACAAGTGGCAATGGCGGTAGCAACCAATCTATCGACTGTCAGATGCTGGCCTGTACTGGAATGCGTCGTAAATAGAGAAAGCTTGCACTCTGGTAGCGCACCGAGGACAGTGCGAGAGGTCTACAGTAGTATCGGCATTAATAAAGCGATCTTCTCTAGCTGCAACGAAGACGAGATCTTTTGCCTGCTCGATGATGTACTCACGAGCGGTGCTACCTTCTCGGCTGCACGCAACAAGCTGCTAGAACAATTTCCTGGGAAGAAAGTGTCAGGCATTTTCTGGGCTAAGGCCGAACAAACGGAAACAGATGATTGGTAGCAAAAGCGATCACACGGGGAGAAAAGTGACTGCGTTGGAAAGCGATCACTTTGAAAGTAGAGATCGCTCTGCTGCTTCACTGTCATTAACTATCTATATCTACACTCATCATTCTGTAACTGTTCTATACTCAAAATGGATATAGTAGCGTTGGGGATTAGGAGCTAATCATGTGATCGCTCTGGAAGATAAATGTCTAGCGATCGCTCTATGGGAAAGCAGCTACCGATAGCTGACTGTTTATAGAGAAGACACTCACTAGCATCATCCTCGCAAGCAGCACGACCAATCTCAGCGCCATAGAATCGGAACCGGGGCGCTCATGCCTGCTGTTCGCAAGCAGCTAGATGCTGGGGTTGCCTCATCCTATCGCTCACGGCAGTCGCTGGTAGAGAAAATTGCTTTGAATCGGGGCAATCGCTTTGGAAGATGGAGGGGTAGTGATCGCACTATGGGATAGCGCCCGCAAGGGAGCACTTGCACCGACCAACAATACCGCTTCAGAATAGCGGCACTCCCTCAATACAGAAAACTATCTACACTCACTGCTATCGAATAGAGAGAGATTTAGTCAACTGTTGGGCGCACCTTTGAACCTCTCTCATTAACTAACCACTCACGCGGCTACAGGTGCTTTGAGGTGATGGCATATACAATTGCTCCTATACAATGCCAAATAATTTGGCACAAGCAGAATGTCGAGTGCCGTGCCAAATTATTGGGCAGCTTACTGCTCAGTCAGCGTTGTCGCTTGGCATAGCGCCCTAGCTAATCATTTCTTCCTTGCTAGGGCTTTAGGGTGCGTTGAGTGACTTGAGGCTACGTTGTAACGGGCAGCAGTAGTAGAAGCGATCGCGCTGATAGAAAAGCACAGGCAGCAGGCAACACCCTAGACTTCAGGCTCAGTCCTAGTCTTACTGCTTTCATGCTGCCAGCGGCGATCACGCTCGGGTGAACTACAGGTGAGGGGGCGATCGCTCCATTGACTCCATCGGCAGCCGCCTTCTCTCCTGTTCCCCAGCATTAAGGTAAGTCCAAGCGATGATAGGCGTTAATGATGTCGCAGATCGCACGCTACGGCGGTTCCTTCGGGAACTCTATACACGGGCCTATCTGTACGAATTTCTGCAAGATTACTAAAGGAATACGTCAATTTTGTTCAAAAAAACCACACTATTGAAAATGAAAAACTTAAAACTAATTGCCCTTGGTTTAACACTTTTCGCCAGCACTGCGCTCTTAGGTTGCGATCAATCTACCGCTTTGAAGAGCGCCGAAGAGATGCGTCAGGAGTTTAGTACCCGAGATGAAGTCGTCGTCCGTGCAGTACAGGATATATCGGACGTATTTGAAAGAAACAGCCCAGTTGATCAGATGGGAGACTACGAGTTCTTTCTTCTTTACGAAGCTCAGACTGCTTATAATACGGACAATCCAGACTTCAGCTGCGACTTCGGACGCTGTGGCGCAGTGATGTACACAGACAATTTCTGGCGAGTTGCAAGAGAGTTCTCGAAAAAAGAAGCTGAAGTGTTGGGTTTTGAGGGTCTAACAAAGGAGATAGCCAACCGGTTTTTGGAGATTCAGGACGATTCTTTCTTGGCGCTGAGTCGTGAAGCCGCAGAAACAGAAGCTACCTTTATCGCGGGCATCATCTTAGACAGCTATGGATTGGACAGCTAGGCAATCTCCTAAAGTCTTTGCAATTCTAACCTTCAAGGCAGATAAATCAGCAGGCTTTGTCGAATAGCGCAGCGCTTGCGGTCTCGGGGAGGGAAGGAGAAGACTCAGACGCTATGCTGAGGCCCCTGACAGTTTTACACCGCTCACAGTAATGGACTGGGAGCAGATGTTTGCTATCACAGCTACTTTGAGGCGTATGGCCAAGAACCTACCTTCGATGAAAGTTGGATTGCTGAACTGACTGGCGATAAAGATACCTTCTACTTCTCTACTCAGACGTTGGTTAATCAGCCAATACCCCTGCCGAGACAACAGAGGCCAAGGCAGAAGCAACAACCCCTCGATGAAGCGGGCTTAGACTCTGATATCTTTGACTTTGACCAGACCAGCAATTCAGCTCTCACTATACCGGCACCTAACCTGAATTATGAACCCTTCCCACGCCTCGATGAATTTATTCGTGTCGTTTTTTATTATGACAATTTAAGTGACACGAATGACTACTGGAAGATAAGAGGCCGTGATGGGGCAATAGCGATCGCAATGCTAGAAAAACAGTCAACAGACGATGACAGCACTCCATAGCGGGACTATCAGTCATACTCTTACAATCTCTCGCAATCGCGGTTAGGGTCTAGGCTAATGCCGTCAGGAAGAACGGTGTTGCAGAGGATGGCCTTGGTTAGATCCTCCTCGGTAGCGTTCTCAACTTATAGTATTCGAGCAACGCCTGCTCAACCACGGCTGATCGATTTTCCTCTTTCTGCAGTTGCTCTAATAGGTCAGCGTCAATCCGTATCGTGATTTTTGCCTTGGGAGAATCGCCATGAGGCTTTGGGCCTGGCCGAACAGAAGGGCAACATCCGCGCTCCTTGGCAGCGAGGCTCTGCAGACATTTTCGGCAAGTGACGCGCTCGATCTCCATTGTGCTGTCCGAACCAATCGGATTACCTAGACCGCAGGCACTGAACCCTGCGACCGTCTTCAGATGAGTTGTGATTTTCACGCCTCCACCTCGTAGGGATTGGGCAGAGTATCAACAAATATTGGCTGAATCTTCTCGATCCGAGCTTCTAGCCAGTCGGCCATCTCAGACTGGTGTTCTTCACACCAGTCGATAACCTCTAAATCCTCGTCGTCTTCTTCAGCATCTTCAATAGCCTCTAGCGCTAGAGGCTTCCACTCATCTAGCAATTCATGGACTCGGACCACCCGCACTGACGCGACATCTCTCGGATGCACGGCGAACCAGACACCGCCGCCATCTTCAATATCAGAAGCCTCAATCACATGCAACCACTCGTAGCCAGAGTCAATCGTGTAGTCTCCGTCCACGTCAGTCAATCCTAAGATCGCCTCAACTACTTCAGGTAGTGAGCCCCAAACCTGGAAACCCTCAGTCCGATTATCGATAACACCGACTCTCCCGTCGGCAATCCATGCGTCGTTGTAGGCCCAGTGAGTGGGTAGCTCGTTGCGGGTTTTTTCTAGGCGATAAACAAACACTTGAATCACCTCAATATCTACACTCATATAATACGTCAGACGTAATACAGAAGCATCCGCATTTATGATTATCTACTTTAATTTGAGACAGGCGCACGCGATCACCTTCTCGTATAGCGATTGAGCTGGCGATCGCTGCTTGAATTCTTTCCTATACTCGATTGTCCTGAAACATCATCGACACCAGTGACACCATTGACACCAGTGGAGTAGTCAAGGCTCGGGCGATCGCGCTGGTAGATAAAGGGGTAGCGATCGCTCTGGGGGAAAGCAGTATTGGCATCTACTGCCTGGGGATTTCAGCATCTAGCTCTGCAAGTGCCGCCTCAAACTCTACCTGCTCTTGAAGTTTCTCCGCCTGCATTTCAGCATGGTACTCACACAGCCACTTCTCAACTTGATCCAACTCATAATCTACAAGTGGAGTTGGTATATAACTTACTAGGTTAATGCTTCGCTTTGCTAACAGGCGCTTACGTTGCATTATTTTCTTGCGGTATTCGTGCTCTTTCGTTGATAGTTTTCTGAAGGGGAAAGGGAATCGCATGACTTTAATCAATCAGAAAAATCAGTTTCTAAACTTGGGGCTTTTCTTTCTCCCCATTCGACTAGGATAGCCCCACACCATTGTCGTAAACACTAGGTTGTTCTGGGTGCGTCATCTCGTAGACCTTCAGCGCTAATTCTTGGCTATTGCGATAGGGCTTCCAGTTCGGATTATTCAGCCGAGACTTACCAGGCTGTCCTGTGCGGCTAAGAGTTTGCTGTGAGTTGGACGCCTGATTAGCTGACAAAACATATGTTCAGATGCTGTCAGACGGACAACCGCCACGAGTGAAGGGGGGCGATCGCTGTTTGTATTCATTCCTATACTCGATTGTCTATACTTGTTTCTCTAAGCCTGACATCACACTCGACATAGACTGCAGATAAGGCGAGCACTCTGTCCAGAAAATTGATGTCACTAATATAAGCGATACCGCAAATAGACAGTGGTGAACGCTGCAATGGACGACTAGGAGGCTGTTGAGTTCCCAGTTGTTATGATTACCGTCAACGTGGTGCAGGTGAACCTTCTCATCACTGAGTAGTTTTGGTTTGCACAGTCCACACGTATGGCTTTGCTTGAAGATTGTCTTATTATCATACGATATAGTTATTTTTCTTTCGAGCCGAAAGAATATGATTGTCCTATTCTCAAAATCAGCCATTGTTGTCGCAGAACACCTTCACCAAAGCTTTGTTAGAGGTTCGTTTTTGTTCTATAGCTCTGATGATTTTCGGGCGGCGCGACAAGCGATAAGACTGTCTGGGCGACAAGCAATCATCCTAAACTTTCTGCTGCGCACCGCTTGTCTAGCAACACTATCTGTCGGTAGCGCACTGATTCTCGTTCTAGATTTATGCGCAGGCATCATAGTTGTTCACTTAGGAATCCTACTGGGATGCGTTTCTATATCCTTAGATATCCTGAAATGTCCTCAATCAACAAGAGAATAGTCAGGTTTAACGATGCCCTTACCGTTTGGATTTAAGGATCGTTCTACTCTTGGAACGTACTGAAAGTCTTTTTTGGATCACGGCTGTTGAAGCGACGACCCTAGCCGCGCTCTTACTGGAGAAGGAAAGCAGTAGGGAAAAAGCAAGCGATCGCTCTGGTCGGTGAAGGCATAGTGACGATCACTACCGAGCGAAAACCAATGAATGACAGCAAGAAAATCGATTAGCGGATCTATGGGTTTGTCGATTAGTGCTGCCTCCTTTGTCAAGGCTATCCACACTCTCGTTTCAATAGAGCAAAGGCCCGACTGCATATGACTGACTCGAAGCAGGCTGTAGCGCCGACTATATAGGCTTCTCAGCCATAGGTATGCTTGCAGAACTTCACAAGAAGACGATTCACAGCACAAGCGTAGGTTTGGCCTCGAACCGCTTGCTGTATAGCCACTTCGCAACCATGCTTGCTAGCTTTCTAGCGCTCTGATTTCCTTCAGTTCTAGCGTGTGATGAAGTGGGCGTCACTCCTCGGGCGGTAAACCAAAGGCGTCTG
Organism: Synechococcus sp. PCC 7335; assembly: GCF_000155595.1. Taxonomy (NCBI): domain Bacteria; kingdom Bacillati; phylum Cyanobacteriota; class Cyanophyceae; order Synechococcales; family Synechococcaceae; genus Synechococcus; species Synechococcus sp. PCC 7335. Next base: position 10,813 of record NZ_DS989907.1, read on the forward strand.
TCAAGGCCGAGATGATAACATCAGTCATCGAGCGACGGTTGCGTTTGGCTTCAGCAGCCCAGTGGTTACGGTAAGACTCAGGCACTTTAGCACCTACGTTCACCATCCTTTCTTGCTTTACTTTTTTCTGGTTTTCTGGTTTTGATTTCTTATGGTTTTCCAGCTTTACTTCGAGTTCTGGCTCTGTTGATTGTCTAGCTTTATTAAGGATTGCTCCATACTTACTCTGGTTTTGATTTTCACTCACTTCAATAGCTCCATTACTTCTTCGCCCAGCTTTTCATAGTCGATCCAACCCATCCGATCGCCGCCCGTGAGGTCACGAACAGGCTTCCCGGCTAGAGCTGCTTTGCTAAAGCCAATACTCCGACGAATCATTGTATTGAATACTGGCACACCAGCTTCTTGTAGCTCTGTGCGCATCGTTTCGCCGTCTCGGTTCGGCTTCGGCGGTACGATAGCAATGAGGGTGCGGTAGTTCGCGTCACCTAAGTCATTGGCGGTCTGCATCATCGGTTCAAGTGAGACGACATCGGGTAGGGTTGGCAATATCAATAAGTCGCATCCTTCAGCCAGTTCTTTTAGATCTGATGAGTCGGGGCGAGCAGGCGTATCAATGACAGCGTAGTCGTAGTTCGCGATAATTTTCATCGCTTTACGCTCGTCCACAACATCGAAGGGTAACTGACCTCTTTCACTCCATGCGATCGCCGTTCTATTGGGGTCGCCATCAATCAGCAGTACTTTGCCCTGATTACTGAGATAGGTCGCCAAGTGGATGGCGGTGGTCGATTTGGTCACGCCGCCTTTATAGCTAGTGACTGTGATGAGTTTCATAGAAAATTTCTAGAATTCTGGTTCTACTTACAGAGGGGAATGGGCTATCAAACAAACAAAAAAAGCACAGTAAAAAGAAATAGCTACATCATGAAAGATACAAAACCAGAAATATGGGAAAAGGGAAAGATGGCTTTCTGGTTTTACCTTCTAAATATACTTCACAAATGCAAAATAAATGAGCTGATCTCCAAAAATCTGGTTTTCTGGTTTTCTTGTATTCCATCCCAGCAACAGCAGGACGGGAAGGGAGGCATAGATGACGACTTCTACGGTTTTCTGATTTTCTGGTTTTCTGGATTTATGACATTCTGACTAGAGGTGCGGATAAAAGGTTGATACAACGAAGTACGGGCTATTACTTAATAATAGTTGATTGTTTGGTTTTCTGGTTTTAAGGAAAGATGGTTTTAAGGAAATGCAGACTTCTATTTGCCAGCGCCATCATACAGGGCACTACATAGGGTATGGACTTATTGGTCGCTTCATTACTAGAGATACCTAAATTATGGAAATGCAGAAAACCAGAAATATGAAAAAGGGGAAACTTAGAAAGATGGCTTTCTGGTTTTACCTTTCAATGAATGTACTACACAATCGCACGACTGGATAAGTTGATCTCTAAGAGTCTGGTTTTCTGGTTTTCTGCATTTCGTTTCAGCGACAGTAGCAAGAGTGAAGACAAACCACAGTCAGCCAGTCATAGGAAACTATGCTTGTAAGTTGGCTACTCCAAGCTTTGTGCAAATGGTTTTCTGGCTTTCTGGTTTTCCAGCTTGATGCCTTTTAGTTTTTCTGGTCATCATTGTGCTACTGTGATCAGGCTTACAGGGGGCTATAAACCCTTTGGTTTTATGGTTTTGTAGTTTGAAGTCAATTAGTCCTTTCTAAAAGGTAGTTAATTGCTAGTTAATTGCTAGAGGTATTCCAATTAGACATTCTTAGCTGACTAGCAGTCTCACTACCGATGTTTTTTACAACGAGCATACTCAGACTAAACTCAGACTACCCTTATCTCATTTAGCGATGCCACGCTGCCAAAACGCTCACTGTCTGCGCCGCTCAATCCGTTGAGGGGGCACAGGCTAAGGCTTGCTGGCTGGGTCAAACCTGTCACTCTAGGCGTTCTTACTATGCCAAGCATTCACTCAACAAGGCTATAAAGCGATCTCGCCAACGCAGTCAGCGGATTGACAGCATTGATATCCCGCTCTATGACCACGTATCGCCACCAGCGGTGCTGATCACCTTCTATCGGAACCGTACCGATGGCTCGTTCATGCGATCGCTCTTTCATGCCCCTCTTCGAGGATGCGGGGAAACCGATAGAAAGGGTAACTCCTATTCATCTAATAGGAGTTACCCAAGCTCAGCTCAGACGCCATATCCAAACGGTTATTGGTATTCTTCAGGCTAAGTTCGGCCAAGACGTTACCATCACTCAAGACCGACAACCCGCTGCCGCTTGTCCCCTCTGTCGGCTGGAGAATACGATAGATGGCTGAGACCACAACTAGGCTCAATGCTCAGCAATGGCAGCAGGCACAAGCCAAGGCTCAGCGGTTTCGTGCTCAACTCATAGCACTCTCTCACAAAAATAACCCGCATAACTTCTATCTCGTACTCTTTGCAATCGCCGCCAGCCGCATTCAGGCCGATACCGATGCATTCTGTGGCTTCGCTGAACAAGTCTTCGAGGAGATTGAGGCGTATGGCCAAGAACCTACCCTCGATGAAAGTTGGATGGCTGAACTGACTGGCGACAAAGATACTTTCTACTTCTCAACTCAGTCGTTGGTTACTCAGCCAATACCCTTGCCGAGACAACAGAGGCAAAAGCCTCTTCCTTTACCTGATAGAACCGTCAATGGCGATCGCCGTTACACAGGCGGTGCAGTCCGCTGAAGAGGCGCTTAATGTCGCTCATGCAGAAACTGTTAACGCCTGGATTCAATAACTCAAAATCTCGGCGCAGGCGGTACAATATTATCAATTTAAGTCGCCTTACTCATCGTACCTAACTACGCGTTGGAGCGGATGGACGGAACACACGGACGAGAGGCTTTTTCTAACCACCGCTCAATTTGAGGCCGTTATGCATTTTGAGGTCAGTGCATGGATGAAGGAATTCAAGAATTCATAGAGATGGGATGCGGAAAACCTCAAGAGAGCAGGTTCTTCGCCAAGCAAGGTCTCGGAGCAGAAGTCCATTGGTTTTTTACGCAGGCGGTCCAAGCACTGAAAAGTGAGCTTTATTTACCAGCATGTACAAGCTTCCTTAACGGTATTGAAGCTTCGCTGAGAGTTACGATGCATCAAGTGAAGAACCCTGGCAGAGTTGAAGAACTAGATGCTACTCAAACACTAAGCAATAGACTTGTAAAATCTGCACATGAAGCAGGTCTGCCAGTAGGGGCTCTAGCTTTCCCAGAGGAAGATAATTTTCTAGAAAAACTAGAAAGCAAAAAACCCAATAAAGTTAATATAGAGGTCGTGCGTGTTCGCCATAACCTTTGTCATGGCAATATTCTGGAATACATAAATACTGAATTGGGTGAGGATAACGCTTTTTTAACTCCTGAGTGCTGTAGAGAGCTTGCTCATCTTCTCTACAAAATCTCAAAAGAGTGGGCAAAGCAACTTGGAGTATTCAGGCGGGAACTGTTAGGCGACCGAACTTACTCGCCAACTCATACGACATAAATGGCTCTGTTTCAAGAAGTTGCCAATGATAGAATACCTCCATTATGCTGAGGTCCATGCTTGCTAACAAGTTAGTGCAGTGTGTAGGCTTGACGTTCAGTTGCAGTGGCTAGCAATGGCCTAACTGCATATAACTTACTCATTGAACGCTGTAGCTCCCTCTATACATAACTTTCGGCTATAGCGATGCTTGCAGAACGTCACAGTAAGACGACGCACAGTCAAAGGGTGGTTTTTACCCCGAACCGCCTGCTGTGTCAGCACTTCGCTACCATGCTTGCTAGCTTCCTTTGACATAATAAGGGCACCGTCACCAAAAGTGATGCAGATGGGAGCTATAGTGGCGATCGCCCTGGTAGAAAAAGGTGTTATCTTCGAGGAAGATAGTTGGGGTACTTACCCTCGGGTTAGGAAATTAATCATGGCTAAGTACAATTGGAATCAACTCTTGCGATCGCTAACCCTGGCTATCGAGATTGATAAAGAACAAGAGAACAATACCTTAGATAAGGATATTGACGTAGAGTCATTTAGCTCACACGACATTACCGAAATTGCTCTAGAAACGGGTATCTCACAAGTCGCGATCACCACGGCTATCGAAGAGCTAGAGACTGTCGAAGAGATCAATTCTTTGAAAAGTAATAAAGAGACAGGTGGTCTCGATGACAGTCAAAGGTGGTTTTCCGCATTTGCAATTGTGTTGGCCATTTGGTTGGGAGCGCCGTTTCTCACTTTGATCCCAGATTTCTTGCTGGTCAGTTCATATGAAGCTCTGGCAGGGAAAGTAGAGCCACGCATCGAAGCGGCTGCTGCTTTCCATAGCCAAAAATCTGAGGTCCCCGTGATTCCGTCTGTCTCTGTAGAAATAAGCCAGAAGCCGAAAACGGTTTCAGATGAAGTGCTGATAGATATTCGAAGTGAATTGATAAGCATTCCTCCAAGACTGTATCAAACAGTTGAAACAGCTATAGCTCAGAAAATTATTGAAGTAGCTGAAGCCTATTTCCACCACGACTCCCTTTTTTCGGGGGAAGCCTATACACAAACAAAGTTAAATCTTATTTGCGGGTTTGCATTAACAATAGGTCTATATATATGCTCCCTCATTGCCTACAAACTGCTTAGTTCATTCCCTATGAATTGATGATTACGATCTGCACACCCCCACCTCGGTATCAGGTGGGGGTAAAAATTATAGGTTCTTAACCAAGATTGACAAGAATATTTGAAAGCAAGAAAAGATTGTCCAGCAGATAAGCAGGCTCCCCATCAACGGATAGCGAAGAGACAGGTCAACCACAATCAACACCCTCCGTAAAAGGGCGACTGGTAGGATGTATAGTAGTCCGACCAACTGGCGAGGCTTTATTTTACTCCTATAAGAATGAGGACATCCTACTACACCTATAACGAGTACGCAGAATGGGCAGGAAAAGATGAGAAGACGATCTAGCGTCAGAAACATCTCCGGTATTTAGGTGCTTAAAGGGGATGCCCAGAAGAATTAACAAAAAGTGTGTGTATAGCCTGCGCTGCTACTCGCTATCGGGAGCTAATATGCAAAAGATAACGACGTTTCCCCCAATTTGGAGACCCCAAATTAACAATAAAGGAGCTATCTATCAACGTTTCCCCGCTTATATTTCTGACGATCAAACCACTGCCAAGATGATATCCAAATCTCTGAACGAATTGAGTTGGAAAATCTTCAACAGTGTATCTGACCGCAAACGATGTGCATAACGTCATAGGCGTTTGCACAGGAAAATCTGGATGTTTTAGTAGAATGTTAAATTCAACATCTAGACCACTTTGTTGGAGAAACGTCAGTAGCTCAGAGGGATTCACAGCATTGTCTAAGCCTGCATGAACGCTCGATATCGCAAACTGCTGCATCTCTAATAACTGAGCACATTGCGACAGTGATGCCTTATATAAGGCTGGCCGGAAGGGAGTACGTGAAGCTTTATCTCTGAGCTTAGTCAAAATATTCCGCCAAAATATATTGGGTAGCGGCTTTCCTCCTAAGATAGTCTCTACCCTAACTCGCATCTCATCTCGCGGCGGTTTTTTGCGATATCTCAGCAATCTGTCAAGCAACATAGGACGCAGATGTCACACACCCAATCCAAAAAGTACTCAGCTATCCCGATACTATCGCACTATCACCTTGAGCGGCATCCGAAAAGGACGTACATTAGGATATTGAGGAGTTAAGCGCAGAGTCAAACAGTGGCAGGCGTTTGGCGTGAAAACCTCTCTGAGCCAAGCAATCGCTTTCCTCTAAACCAATGAACAGCCGATCGCGCCCTATTGAAATAGAAAGACTCTCCTTTATCTATATCTATACTCTTTATTCTGCTCTTTTAGACTCCGAATAGATATGATAGCGTTGGTGATTAAGAGTTATGTACTGGGTCTATAGTCATGTGGTCACTCTTTAAGAACCGCTATAATTTCCAGAAATCCACAATCTACTCTGTCTCTTGACTAAATAAAATTTTGCAAGCCAATGATAAATCTACGCCTAACTTCGGGAACACGCTGGTTTTATCTCTACGCTGTCTTTCTTCTGCCTCTAGCCGTTATCTTTTCTAGACTTGGCTGGGAAAGTCTGCTTAGCGATGTCGTTTTTTGGATGACATTTAGCTACGAAGGCTATATCTTATTCGGACTAGTAGATGTGGTCAAAAGTAGCTCTAAAGAAGGCCCAGAGGAAGCAGAAGAAGAGAAAGAGAATAAGATGATGCTTCTGCTCTACTACCTCGCATCAGGCGCTCTAGCAACTTGTGGGAGCCTAGTTGCTTTCTTTGTTTGGCATGGAATGACCGATCAGCTAGAAGAACTATTCTTCCCTGCTGGTGAGACCTTATCTCCGGTATTCTCCCTGGCTACCTTCGCTACCCTATCTCTCATTGCTTTAATCGGTGCATTCGATGTCGTTGCCGCTTACTTCAACAGAATGACTTCTTCGCCTAATTGAGTGTTTAGCTGCGACGAGATTTCAGCAGAGGCTACTCAGTCCGTTCTCTTGCTGAATGCTGCCTATGCAATACTTAAACAACCAATGGATCAGAAAGCCTACAATAGCTGAATAGCAAAAGTACGAACCATCACTTCAGGACAGACCAGCGTAAACAGTCTATAGCGACACGCTCGGTGGGAGAGGCTTCATAATAAAAATTACAAACGATTGCCTTCCAATCTCGCCTTAACCATTTGCACTCTCTCCAGCAAATTCGGATAAGCGGCTTCTACAGCTTCCTCTACCTTCGCTCGAATATCGGCTCGCTGGCGATCGCTATCGTATAGCTGGAGTAGCGCTTCATAGTTCGTACAATCGTAGTACAGATAGGTTCGTGCTATCTGGTAGAGAAAGTCAGCATCGTCTGAGATAGAAGCAGATAGACCATAATTAAAAGTGTTGTAACGGCTAAGGGCTTGCTTTAATAGCGCTTCTACAGACCAGGTAGGGACAATAAAGGCCAATCCATCTAAGAACATGTGAAAAGACTGATGAGCTGCTTCTTGACGTTCCTGTTCTGCAATAGAACGGGTTCGCGCTGCCTGCTGCGCCGCCTGCTTTCGCGCTGGGCGCTGGGCTAGAACGTTCGCTAACTCAGCCGCTACTTCATTTTCTGAGGCAATGCGCTTCACTCGATTGAGCGCATAGAGATGCATCGCAGCACCACGCCTATAGTGAGGATTTTCGACCAGCAAGTCCGGCTCTAGTTGATACTTTGCGATGAGACGATCTGTCCATCCATATTCCTTCTTCAAAGTAGTTTTGACCACTAGCTTAGCGTCCTTAAACTGAGCAGCTAGCTCTAGCAAGATAGTTCTTCCGGCTTTGGTGTTGCCTCTAACGGACTTCACCCCCCCAGGGTAGCGGATGTAGCCAAACTCCCAGGCTGTTACTAACGCCTGCTTTAGTTCGGCCCATTGCACTTTGCAGTGACCAGTACGCTTAGCGTATCGCGCTCGATTGATCGTATACCGTAATGCTTCGTAGTCAGGCCGTTTGGATTGCCGTTTCACAACTTTGTATTCTTGCTCCCTCTCTCAAGATAACAAACCTGATGTCATTTCATGCCTGATAAAAGCGACCGTTAGTAAGACTGTGCCAAATATGATGCAACCTCTCATCATCATAATTAAATTGGGGTTCAATACCAGCAGAGAACGTTCATGGACTCATAAAATCCTCCCTTTGCGTGCTGGGAAAACCAAGTTTCGATCGAGGTTTCTGGCCATCTCAAAAGCCGGTTCAAACAAACTGCCTCGATAATCTATTGCCAAATTCGTCACATTAGTGAATTCATAATTAACCAGATCGTCGCAGACCGCTCCTGGCAGATACAGGCATACATCTGTCTCATCTGCCGAAAATCCATCATAGTCACTATTCTCTTCTCAGTTGAGGTATGTATCCCGCACATTCTTGACAGTAATCATGGCTAACAATTCCACCGTCTTCTCCACAGTAGATGGTATATCCAGTCGTCTCTCGACAGTCTTTACAAAGGGGCCGATCGCATGTTTCGTATAAAATATCGCTTTTTAGCAATCCTGTTTCGTATATTCGTCTACGAGTGAAAGCATTATCATCTTTCAGTTTTACTTCGCTTATTGTCTTAGGGTCTTGAAGGATTCGACTGACTGTTGGCCCCCACTTCATTAGCCACCGGGGGATGTATCCATCACAAACTAACGTCGCAGGTAAGCCACATTCAACACACAAAATGGCATCTTCACCAACGACTTCTCTAATCTGCTCTGAGGTGAATCCCTTCTCTGCTAGCGCTGATGACGCCTTGTATAAAAGATCTTTTTCCATAAGACAAGTTGTCTTACCCTTGGCTAATGGTAATTGTTCGACTAGCATAGCTCAACACCCTAAATCTCAGCCTCTATACCTGTGTCCCATAACATGACATCACGCCCGATATAATCGAGCCGCATACAACAGGGCTGAAAGGATATCATCCTCTTCCAAATCATCGTAGCCCGACAGAATCTCTGCATGGCTCATGCCTGCACTTAGTAGTTCTAGGATAAATTCTACTGGGTAGCGCAAGCCCCTGATGCAGGGCTTTCCATGACAGACCTCTGGATCAATAGTTATCCTTTCTAGCAGTGTGCTATCCATAACAAACGCTTCGTGTTGAAAGCGACTAGTCTCTTTCAGTCCTGTCGGCGGTGCGCGGTCACACACTCTTTCAAATTCTTTGTAGAATGCGAGAGCAACAGAAAACTACTCATCATCAACCCAATAACACCCGATTTTATCAGCGTGTACTCTTGTCATCACTGCTAGAGCGACACGAAATCTGAAGTTGAGTGAGCGCTAGCGCTTTTTTCTAGAGAACAGTTCCGACAGAACCGCAGCCGTTGTGATAAAGGCAGCACTGATAGCTACGCCAATTCCACCCCCTCCTATAAATCCGTCAAATCTTGTCGATATCGCTGTACCAACAAAGGTGGATACTACTAAATAGGCAAACCATGCTGTCATCGAATTAATTTTCCATAGTACTTCAAGGTAGGTAACCTGTACGAAGAATAACAATAAATAGGAGACAGCAATGATAAAGATAGTCATAGGCATAATTAAACTTCCTTCTATTGAAGCGATCGCCCAGCGACGAAGCACAAACTCCCGCGTAGAGGTAATTTTTGAAGTTGACTCCTCTCGCCGCTAAGCACTAGGCGCTATAACGGGAGATTCCTGGGCTGTACACCCACAGTTTGGTTTACTCTCGAAGTGAAACAGCTCTAGTTGTACAGATGAGACTATCTCTGAGCAAACCAAATTCTTAGGCTCAACAGCTAACGCCGCTGATAACTCCACCTGGCGGTGCCCTGTTAGTGCAGGACTAAGCGTAACTTTCCGACTGACCATCGGTAGATTGGGTAACCCAATACGGATACGGGCTCTATCAGCAATCACGACGCTAGCTTGGATGTCCGCGTCGTCATGATGCCCACAGGCTTCGCATAAAAACTTTTCGCCTTCACGGTTGTTGGTACTCACATAGCCACAAGCAGAACACGCCTGACTGGAGAACCGCGCCGGGACTGAAACGACCCAGTTTCCTAGCTTGGAAGCTTGATGTCTAAGCTTCTGTTCGAGGCTGAACCAAGCAGCATCAGCAATCGCTTTGTTTAGTGCCGATTTTGCTTTTTGTCCATTCTGGGTGAACCGACCACTTTCATCTTGTTTAGGCTTACACCGTTTTATCATGCCTTTGACATTCAGTGCCTCAAGGCCAATGACATCAGCCTTAGCCGCTTCTTTCTTCGCCAACTTCCATTGGAAGTCAGTCCTGACTCGACGTATCTTTTGGTGGACTCGACTGACCTGACGCCCTGCCTTGCTTCGATTTGAAGAACCTTTCTTCTTTCTAGAAAGGCGACGCCGGCGAATCTTGAGACGACGCTCGAAGCGTTTGCTAATTTGAGGATTTAGAACCACTTCTCCGTCAGCACCCGCCACTATCTTTCTAATACCTCTATCTAGTCCGGTTACCGTCTTGAGTGCGGCTAGCGCTTTGCATGAATAGTCTGCCACTTCAGGGTAGTCGAGTAAGGCCACCACATAGAGCCCGTCCGCCTCAAACATTAGGTGCGATTTGCATACTTTGTAGTGACTACCGAGGGTGCGAGATTGAAAGTACTTCATCCAGCCCAATGAAGGAATAAACACTTTGCGGGTCGCTTCATCGAAGCGTACAGTTCCCGGCTTGAACTCAAAGCCTCTCACATCAGTCAGCTTTTTGAACCGGGGAAAGTTTGCCTTGCCTGAAAAGAACTGGTTGAAGGCCGCGTCTTGCTGTCTTAAGGCTTGCTGTAGGACATCTGCATTCACCGACTGATACCAAGGCCGCGACACTTTCATCTCTGGCAGATAAGCGGAATGCATCTCATAGGCAGAACGCTTGCTCGGAGGTAGTCGCTGGCCTTTCTTCACCTTCTTACCATCGCGCTTTGCTACTCGCTCTGCCTTCCACGGATAGCCTACTGAGGCTGAACGGTTGACTGAGCAAGTCAGTGGGCAAGCTTCGGCTTGGTGACGCAACGTACAAAACGGACCTAGCGCAAAACTGTCTGCATAGCTATTGATCCGGTCTGCTAAGCAAAAGTTCTTCAAACTACGTACCATCGGTCGCCAAGCATCGACTTTTCGTCGCTGTTCTTGGGTAGGGTTCGTTTTGAACTTAACGGTTAAAAGCACAAACGTTGCTGTTAGACTGTCTACAGTATATCAAATTATCGTGTTTTGGTGAAGCCGAGCTATCACAAAGAATATAGGTCTGTTTATAAACTTACCGTGCATATTGTCTTTGTTTGCAAGTATCGACATCAACTGTTGAGTCATCAGCGACTAGGCGTCGTAGAACAATCTATTACCAGCACTTGTGCGAAGTGGGACTGTACGGTATTGGAGATGAACGGAGAGCTTGACCACCTGCATTTTGTGATTGACTACCCGCCTAAAACGGCGCTTAGCAAACTTATTGCTAACCTGAAAACTGTGTCTAGTCGGTTGTACAAGAAACAGTTCAACCATGACTATGCCCTTTGGTCGGGGTCTTACTTTGTGGCAACTTGCGGGGGCGCACCCCTTGAACAAATTAAGCACTACGTCCAGAATCAAAATCGGCCTGAAGCCTAAGTGCCTGACCTTAATTCCGCTCATCGCTAAACTTTGCTATAGCGGGAGTCCCCTTAAGGAAGAACGATAGTTAAAGCAGAGCTGGGTCAGGATAACAGCGAAGAGAAATTAATCTGTCAAAGAGTTTCTACTTCAGAATCAGAAGTTCTGGCTTGGGAACGTCAGCTTAACCGGGAGCGACAACGCTAGTAATCGAACGAACACAGAGGCGCGGCTCTATGGTTAACGAACAACAATATGAAGGCAGCACTAATAGTGAAGCCGAGCTGTATGATCTTCTAGAACTTCTTTCCAAAAAGTCTAAAAGGGTGGTCACAAACGGCGACAATGCTTATTCTCAGTCTTCGTCTGTATCAGCCATCTTTAACGTACTGGAGTCCGCCAACGGTAAAAATTCAAGGTTCTTAACCAAGCTTGGGAATAGCATCAAACAACAAGAAAGGATTATTCAGCAGATAAGTAGTTTCCCCCTCGATGTTCGATTAAGTATAGAGGAAAGTTTGAAACACAAAATTGCTACTAGGAAAGCTACCTTGAGTTTCTTTCTAGGCAACGCTGACGTAACCCTACTATACTTAGCTATTCTACTGCTATGGACATTAGATATTGGTCTATTTCATTCGGATATACCTTCTAGTTTAATGGTTGTAGTGACCACAGCGATCGCCGTAGTCTATCCTCTAAGAATTCTTCTGTTCCATAGAGTTCAGCAACTGGAGTTAATGGTTCACTGCCTCGAATGCGCTAAAGTTCGATAATTCCATTCATGCAGTGAATCGACATATGCGTACATCCGAAACCATCAGAAGAGTACTTGCGCATCTAGGTCACATCACTCCTATTTTCTCTGACTGGTGGCAAAAACTAACAACGACTGACCTGTCTCTACCTACACCGAAAAGTCTATGTCTTAATTCGCAAGACTTTGTAGACTACTTCGAGAGTTCGATGGTCTCAGGAGAGGCTTTACTGGATCAAACTGCCCAAAAGCAGCTCAAAATAAAGAATGATTGCGACAAAATACTAAAAAAGATTTCTCGGGCCTTAAAAGACTGGTCACCTAGCAAAAAATATAGTGGAGTTCAAAGTGCGCGAAGTGCAACTTATGTACAGTCATGAGTTATTACCTGAACGTCTGAATGATAAAGGGTGGGAAATTGAGGAACCCTATTCGTATGAAAGTAGTCGGTGCGAAACCTACTGCTCAGACTCTATCCTAATCTTTGAAGGCAGGCGATCACTCTCTGTAGATAAGATTGGGGTGACTGCTCTCCTCGCACTATCTATTGTTCTGATTCTCTCTCAATTGTTTGTGTTCATGATTATCCTCTTCTATTATCGTATTTTGGGGCTGATTTAAAGTAAGACTAGGTATCACATCGATTACTATTTGAAATAACTCTAGAACACATTCAAATGCCTCTGCCATAAATTCAAAAACGTGCATCTCTCTAAATCCTAATAAGAGCTTGATGATCGGTATGCGTATTCTGATCAAGACTCCGTTGTACTGAATTAGGCGAAAAAACATTAACTTCAGCCCCGTCAGTCTTGATTAAATGGTCAATATCAACGTACCTGTAATGAATCCAAAGCTGATAGTAAGGGACCGTCTCTTCAGTAGTTAGAACGGGCTTCTCAACAGGTACTTCGTAATTAGATCCAGGATCTTTTAGCTTTGGTCTTGAATACATGATTCAGGGAAGATGGATAACATAGTTCTAATTTAATCTATCTCTAGATTGTAGTAGGTCAGACTACGCCAACGGTTTCTATTGCTCTGTCAAAAAATATAAGGCCAAAGTGCCACACGACAAGGCTCAACCACGCCTCTACTAGCTTGGTGCAGTTCGGCTCTTCCTCTGGCACCAATCTGGCTTAATTCTTCTGAGCACAAGTATAACTATTGAAAGAAACGGCATTAAATTTGTAATATGGGGTTAGCCTTCTTTAACTACACTAAACACTACTGAACACTAAGTTACTCACTCTACCAATTGCTATCCCCATTAAGCGTACTCAGTACCGAACAGAGCATCCAGCTTTCGGAGGAGATGTGTATGAGCTTCTTCATCTAGGGCTTCCCAAGCTGGCTCATCGTCCAGCCAACCATTGCCTTCAATATCTAAATTAGCATGATATTCCAAGTACAAAGTGACCAGTAAGGCAGCTTCGTTCTGGTCAGCAGCAGCCCCTACAATGTTCGCGATTGGTTCGATAAGCATAAATCTCTCCCATGATTACTTTTATACAGTCTGAGGTGCTGATCGGACGTTAGAGTACAAGAATCGAACCGACGCACAGCGAGCGAATCACTTTATGCTGTCTAACTCCTCCGCACCACTGATTCTTGACATCTACACCGAGGTAACTATGGTTTGTTCTACCTTTCCTTCCTGAGTTTTCTAGATAGAACGCCTTTCACTCAGGCTTCTCAGGAACAAATAGCAGCTGTTCTGCGGATATTGCCGGAGCAACTTCTTGAGCAGAACAGTCCATCATTTCTCGAATATTCTGTTCAGCTTGATGGAGGTTGTCTGCAATTCGCTGGTTATGCTGTTCGATAGCTGCAATAAGTTGGTCGGCCTTAGCAAGCTTCATCCGGTGCGCCTCGCTCCTGATAGCTCGCAACGACTCTAGGCTTTGGATTTTGGTCAGCTTCACTGAAAATCTCCTCGATATATACGGATCAACTCCATCGTCACTGTACCTGTCACAAAAACTAGTGCAAACGGCGAGAGCGACCTTAGCCAATTCATCTCTGGCCAGTGTTCTATAACAAATACTAAGGCAATCAGAAACGCAAAAGCAAATATAAATGGCCTGCCCACAGATAGGGGCCAAAAAATCCGCTTCCCGACCACAATAACCGCATCCACTGGGAGCGCTACGAGATAGAGTGCTTCCCAATTGCGCTGTTTCGTACCTTCTATCCCTAATAGAACTCTTCCCAAAAGAGTTCGCTTTAGCACCTTTTTTCGAGCTAACTTTTCATAGTAGTAAAGAAGTTCGTTCATTAGTTTATCTATGAGGCTCACACTTTCAGCGGCAGATTGTTCGTGACCTATCAGTTGATCAATTGGCCATTGCCAAAGAACTGCTTTAGTTTTTCGCGAGTTTCCTCTGGCGTATCAGATTTAGATTGTAGTATCGCGCCACTTTCTACCTTGCTCTGGAGTCATAGTCAACGTGAGCGGCTCCTTCCAATACGCATCGTCTGGCTCAGAAATAACCTCTACTAGCTCGCTTTGCATTGCTTCTAGGTCTATGTCGTTCGATATAATTACGCTCTTTCCAGACCTTGCTGTACCAAAGACGTTAATACCACGAACTTCCTCGAAGTCAAGGTTTAGATAGTCCATCACTAGTCCCTTTGGTGATATTCTCCCGACGCTCAAGCAAAGCTTAGAGCGCGGGCTTCTTTAAGAGAAGACTGCTTCGTTGTTAACGTTTCGTTAGAAACGCAAGTTAACGCCGTTTTGAGTGAGGCGCTATCCATCCCCACTGCTAACAAACCAATTCGTTTGATCAGCTTGCCTGAATTTACGTCACGCGGTAGTGATTCACCACAATGGTAGCACTCGTGCCAACGGTTTTTAAGAGATTTCGGTGTTTTGTTGAGGCAAGCGTGACAGTGCTGAGACGTTCCGCGTGGATCAATCTGGATGACTCGTTTGCCCAGTTTGAAAGCAACCCATTTCAAGACTCTGACAAACTGGCCTAGCGCCGCGTCTGTTAACGACTTGTTAAGTCCAGACTTAGCAGCTTGACCATTCGGCACGAATTTACCGTTTTCGATCTTAGGTCGATTGCGGCGTATGAGATTTTTAAGCGACAAATCCTCACAGAAGATCACCTCACAGTCCTTAAACAGCTTGTGAGCCGTCTTGTATTGCCAATCCAGCCTAGCTCTAGCAACACGAGTCTGTAGTTTCGCTATTTTCTTTGCTAACACCTTACGGGCATAGCAACCGTGAGGTTTTCGGGCTTTTCGTTGTTGCAGCTTCGCAATTCGCTTTTCAGATTTGCGAAACCATCGGCTATTTTCGATCTGAACGCCATCGGAACCAGACGAAAAGAATTCCAAACCGAGATCAATACCTTTCGAGTTTTCATCAGTGGGAAGAGTGTTGACTTCCACTACTGGCACCGATTTATCTTCGAGACTAAGCGTTAAAAAATAACCATCTGTCTCGTGTTTTATCGTTGCAGTCTTAACCGTGAAACCATCTGGTATCGGCCTATGTTCGATGAAATCTAATACGCCAACTTTAGGTAACTCTATTTTACCGTTATCGGTTAGTTCTACGCTTTGTGGAAAGCAGATAGAACGATAGTGTGGTTTACCTTTGAACTTGGGACGACCCGAACGCTTACCGTTTTTATCTCCGACAGTGAAGTTGGAAAACGTTTTATCTAAGCGTTTGATCACGTCTTGCAACACCTGAGACGGCATTGCTTTATATTCTGGAAACAGCGTTTTAGTTCGTTTTAGATCGTCTTTTTGAACGCTATCCCATCGCACGTAACCTTCATTAATCAACGCTACCTCAGCGCCTTTGTTCTTTCCTTTTTTGAGTATTTTCGTTTCTGGTATGTCTCGGTAGATATCAGCAATAGGAACAATACTACTTGTGAGTGGACAAGCGTTTACAGGCGTCCTGGTCGCTTCATACCATCTGAAGCGCTCCCCTAGTCTGAAATTGTATTGTCTACGGCAAAGCTCGATCCATTGGTCAATCAAACGTGACTGCCAGCGTTCTAACTTAAGCCTATACTTTCGTGCGGCTCTCATTGCTTGACTCGACCTATCAACACTTGCTACTCATCCCTGACCCTTCTTTCTAACCACTCAGATCGGCTTATGCCTATCTTCTCGGCTATAGCAGCCAACTTATCCCAAGCTGTGTCAGTCAGCGTAACTGTTCTAGGCTTTTTAAGCTCACTCCAGTTTACAGGTTTTCCTTTTACTCTTTTATCCGCCATGACATTTACCTGACAGTTTATTAGAATATACGTGTATTCTGAATTATAATCTTATGGATGTCAAAGATATAAATCCTTCCAATCTGGCCTACGTCGAATGTGAGAACAAAAAGACTTGCCTTCTGGCAACCAAACGCTACGGCAAAGAATTTTGAGGCAAGATTGTTCGCTACACTCACCTGCTATCATCCCGACGTTCAATCAAAGATTAGGACGCGGGGCTTCTCACAAGCCTGCTAACAAGGCTGTAGCAAATGGAGCGGCCACTGACACCAATAGCACCACTGACACCACTAGTGTCATTTGGCATTAGCAATCGAAAGAAGAAGTTCGCCAGGGTAATACCTACAGTGAGTCAGCGAACGATTTGTATCTACTAACCAGTTTGTATACGGTTCCGTTCCCGTTGCGTAAGACGACGCAATGGCATGTTCAGTAACGATCTTCTTGTCATAGCCCAAATACTTAACGAAAGAATCAACCGCTGTTATTGTAATGCGACCAGTCAAGGTGAGATGCATATTATGCATTATCGTTTCGCCTGCCATCGACTCAGAAACCGCCTCTGGGTCTTGAGCCGAGAAAAACAACCTAATGCCGTGAAAAGCTCCCGCAGCCGCAATGCGACTTATGAAGTCTGCAACTGAATCATATCTAACCAGATCAGAAAGTTCATCAAAATAAAAGATCGATTTATGAGCACCAAAAGCAGCTACGTGGGCAGCTACGCATGAATTCAGAACTAGGGTGGCTCTGTTTTCAGTGGACTCATTCGGTAGCGCGAAAACAAGTAGCTTAGCGTCGATTGGGAAAGACCTCACCCGCGAGAGCGCACTATTGGTTTCTATTAGACCAAGAAGCTGTTCAAGCAGGTATTCTTTTGCCTTCAGGACTTCAGGCGATTCGGAGCTGAGTTCTAAATCAATAATGAATGAGTGCAAATCTGGTAGCGTTGGCATTTGCTGAAATGCGTCTGTCCCAAAGCCTGCTGCAAAAGCATTGTCGTACCGCGCCCTTATGTTTTTATCGCTAAAAAATTTCTGTAGCGATAAATGTAATACGGTCTTTACTCTTCTACGTTGACGCCAATCTTTGTAGACCAAAAGATTTAAAATTGCCCAATTTAAGTCATTTATGTAGAAATCAAGCCTTTGCGAGTGGTATTTACTGGGTAATGAACTAAGGTTAGGCATTTCTAGAATATTAAAAGACTCTTTGCTCATATCGATATACGCAGCCATATCGCCTAGATAGTCCGCATATTTAGAGATGGGAGTAGGACGACAAGCTGGGGGAGCGATCGCTACAACTTTATGGCCAGAGGCTAAGAAAGACGTAAACATACCGATTGCAGCGGTGGACTTCCCCAAACGAGCTTCGCCAAAGAAGCAAATATTCTTATAGTCATGAATGTAGTCAATATGGATTGGTCCACCTCCCCCACTTGCTATTAATTCAAATCCCGTCTTATCGTTTTGATTAGTCAGCGTAAAAGGGATTAAAGCTGGCGATGTGGTTGTTCTATACGGAATGGTACGTCTATACGGCTTGTCTAGCAGGTTCTCCCATACAAATGGAAGAGTTTGAAGCCAGCAGCGCCGAGCATTCTTCCTCTCTCGGTTTGGTCCATTTGCCCAGGGGAAGCAATATGAAATTGCATTTACCACACTATCTATTTGTTCTGGGCGATCGCCATGAACTAAAACCACAGTCGCTATAGTTAATGGATTTACTACATTATGGATAGCGCTCTTAGCATCGCTATCTGGCAGCTGTTTGTTTATAATCTTTTCCGATTTGCATTCTCGTTTTAGGCTCTCGAATATCAATTTGTCTCTCGTTCTTCCAGTGACGGGGCTTATTTGAGTAATAATCTCTACGTCTCTGACCTGTGGTATAGACAAGATTTCCCAGAGGTAGCGTTGTTGCCCTTGTATAGAAAGTTTTTTTGGTTGCTCTGCGAAAGTCAACACTCCGATATGTTCATCACGAACCTTGACCCACTCGCGTTCAGCTTGCGGAATGTTAAACTCTCCATTTTCATCCTTTAGTAAGGCAGAACTAGGATGTAGAGTAGAACTCATTTCTGTCCAACCATTCTCATCACAGGTGAAAAACCGGGGTATCTCGGATGTTTGACCTGGATTTAATCGTTTGTAGAACCTTTCCCAAAGGCTATCTATTGAGAGCGCTTTAGTCTGGAAGCTATAGAACCTTGAAAAAAGACGTTCCCATTTCAAAAACCCCTCTAGGAAAGCAGAAACAGCGAGCTTGTAGTCTTCGTCCTTTTCAATATCGGTATCTATTTTCTTCTCTTTCGTAGATTTCCATAGCGCGGAAATTCTAGCGAACGCTGCTCTGCTCCAGTTCGCTTCACTGACTTCAGCAGTATCAATGTTTATAGTATGCTCCGCATAGATAGTAAGACGTTTTATCTGACGCATCCCTTGTTGAGTCAGTTCACTTAAGCGCTTCTTTTCCGAGCATAGGAAGGCCTGCAAAGGTATATGGTCACAGTTTTTGATTAGCCTACTTAGATACTGCTGTTGATTGTTATCGTTCGCAAATGACTCCAAATGAAAGGTTATTGTACCTTCTATTTGCGTAAGTACATGATTTAAATCAGTGACAGCTTGCTGCAATTGATAGTCGGTCAAATCAAGCCCTAGCCCTTCGCAGCTAAAGCCGAACACAAACCGAAAATTTCTACCCCTCTGTAACAACGCGCAGCCAACGCTACGATCTTCCAATGAGAAATCGATGAAACGCTCCAGAGCAAATTCATCTTTGATCGACTTATTGGCGTTAAGCCTGTCACCAAAAAACATTAAGGTACGTTCCTATAACGATGTTTGAACGAGCCATCACTTCTTGCAAACTTAGGACTAGCGTACAGCTCCATGCATTCACAGTGAGCATAGGGAGAGTCCGTGCGATCGAGAGAGTTGGAAGAATCCGTTTATGAAAGGCTTGTTTCCCTACTTAGAAAATTTCGATGTCTGAAGCAACGATACCGCCTCGACTTCCGGTAAGTGTTGCAATAACAAATACGCCCCCTGGACCTGCGCCATTGGAATCATATAGAACCTGGTTGGTTGCTGGATTAAAACCAAACAACTGACGATCTATCTCAGCTGCACTTCCCAGAAAGAATTGACCGGATGGCAATTGGCCTAACGAATAACTAGAAGGATGACCTGGCAGAAACCAACTACCTCGAATCATGATCTGATCAACCCCAGACTTAAAGCCTTCGATGCGATCGCTCCCCTCACTTTTATCCAAATAAGCATATTGATCGGAGCCGGACCCACCAATCATAAAGTCCGGGCCGCGTCCTCCATACAGAAAATCGTTTCCGCCTTTTCCAAGAAGCTTATCGTTTCCATCAGAACCAGCAAGTTCGTTGGGGCGAAAGTCGCCGATTAGTTCATCGGCTTTGTAAGTGCCAATAACATTTTCTATAGAGTATATTTTTTCTCGGTTGTAGCAAGGATCGATAGCTTCTTGCTTAGAGAGATTGGCATATACGCCTCGGCTGAATGAGTCAGATAGCATTCCCGCAATATCAAAGGCAATAGTATCGTTGCCCTTGCCACCATAGATAACATCTGTTCCTTCAACACCCAGAATGAAGTCGTCCCCAGCGTTGCCTTTGATAACATTATTATTTTCATCTCCAATGATGGTATCATTCCCGTAACCGCCAACAAAGGGCGGTTCTGCAACAAACTTCGACGGCGCTGGGAAGAGGTCTGGAGAGAGATCTTCGAGTTGGAACTGATTCTTAATTGGTGAAACCATAGGGAAAACCTGTAAATTTGCGATCAAAACTTTAACCGTTAGATTAGCCAGTTCGTAGATCCCACAGCAGTGCATGGTTCCTAGCCAAATCTATTAATGCGTCCAAAGGAGTAGACTGCTTATCCACTTCTTCGTTTCCCGACTTAGTTATGAAACTAGGCATCTGGTGAACGAGAAAGGAATTGAACAGATTTCAAAAGAACAAAAATTAATGCTGAGACAACAAATATGATTAATAGGAGCTGTGTTAGGTCTTTATTTACACACTCGAATGACGAAAATGCTGCACCTCCAAATATAACTGCTACTGTATATGGCATAGCTATCGGATTAGGGGGACGCAATAGATTGTTTAGACGAAAGTGTCCTAGCGGAACTAGTTGTAAGGTATAGACTAAGAAAGATATGGCAAAAATACTACTGTAGGCAATCTTAGTGCCTATAGGTACGCAAAGGTTATCAGCGAATACCATACTTCCGTATGATAAGCCAATAGAAAGACAGACCAAGAAGTAAAGAACAGTGTATCTATACTTCTGTACTGGAAGGAATAATTGTTTGGTCAACACTTTGATTCTGGCAAACGTATTGTTCATTAAGAATTTCTAACGTCTCCGACTAAAAGAAATATTCTAAGGCCCGCAACAAATCAACGAACCTACAAGCATTAGCCATTTCATTAGCCAATATTCGCACGCAAAACCCTAAATTCTGAAAGGTCTAGCTCTCAAGCGAAATTAAAGTTACTCGTAAATTACGATATCTGATGCGACTATTCCTGAGCGAATTCCGGTTAATGTTGCTAAGAACGTAACACCCCCTGGCCTTGCGCCATTGGAATCATACAAAACCTGATTGGTTGCCGGATTATAGCCAAACAACTGACGGTCGTTAGTTGCAGAGCTCCCTAAGAAAAACTGTTGTTGCTCAAGCTCACCTACAGGATAGCCAGCAGGGTTATCCTCTAGAAGAAACGAACTACCCCGAATGAGGATTTGATCAACCCCTGACTGGAATCCTTCAATGCGATCACCCCCTTCATCTTTATCCAGATATAAGAAGGCATCTGAGTTGCGACCTCCAACCTTAAAATCTTTACCCAATCCCCCGTATAGAAGGTTGTCTCCAGCAATTCCCAACAGCTTGTCGTCGCCATCAGCACCTGCAATGTCGTTATCGTCGTGATTTCCTATAATTTCGTCGTTTCGATAAGTTCCCCAGACGTGCTCGATGCTACTAAGTTCATCTCTATCTCTGAAGAAATCTAAAGCAAACCCCCGCTGAAGATTGACGATGACACCCTTTGACGATCCAGGGCCTCCACCAATCCATCCAGAGGGAAAGTACTCAACTAAATCGCTGCCTCGCCCACCTCGAATAATATCGCTTCCTTCTCTTCCTATGAAAATATCGTCGCCACTCTTCCCTTCCATAAGGTTATCTTTGTCATTGCCAACGAGCACGTCATTGCCTTCGCCACCTATAAAAGGAGTCTTTTCAATGTACCGATGTTGGCGGGTCGGATCATACTCGTATTCATTTATTTGAAGCTCGTATCTGATAGGAGAAGTCATGACATTAAGGTGCTTCCAACAGACACAAGCTAGTCTATTTATAGTCAAAAGCCATATAGTTGGAAATTGCACAAATTTTCATTGGAGAAGCTAAATTCGTACATATTTCACTGAGCTTGGTGTAAAAATGAACTGTTAAACAGTAATGTTTGATAGGAAAAAGGTTTTGAAGTGCATATTTCATAGGAAGTTGCGTAATTTCCAACAAAAAGTTGTCAATTGAAACTCTCAATGTTTTATAAAATTTAACAATTTTAGATTTTGTGCCATATTGGAGACGTTTTGTTGCGTTGTACCTATCAGCGTTTGTCTCTCGAAGGACAAGTAGCAATATCAGTTCCTAGTGCTTTGCCTTCATCAAATTTCAAGAGAGTCTGAGAGAAAGACGTGAAACCCGGTGCTTCAGCATGGGGAGGGATAGCAGATCTCTCAGGTGAGTATTAGCAAACATCCAGTATTCACAGGCGCTTAGCCTATTCCTCACAAACTAAAGGCTATAATGTGAGTATGATTCAACGAGCTTACAAATACCGTTTTTACCCGACTCCTGAGCAAGAAAGTTTGCTACGGCGGACTTTGGGCTGTGCGCGTCTGGTTTACAACAAAGCATTAGCCGCCAGGACTGACGCTTGGTATGAAAGGCAAGAGCGCGTTGGGTATAAAGAAACATCGTCAATGCTTACTAGGTGGAAGAAAGCGTCTGGGCTTTCTTTCTTGAATGAAGTTAGCTGTGTGCCATTGCAACAAGGACTAAGACATCTGCAATCAGCATTTGCCAATTTCTGGGCGGGGCGGACCAGTTACCCAAACTTCAAAAAGAAGCGGAATGGCGGTAGCGCAGAGTTTACTAAATCGGCTTTTAAGTGGCGTGATGGTAGCTTGTATTTGGCCAAGTGCAAAGAACCGTTGGCTATTCGTTGGAGTCGGTTGTTGCCGAAGGGCGCTGAGCCGTCCACCGTCACGGTGAAGCTTTCGCCTGATGGCAGATGGACAGTTTCTTTGCTGGTTGAAGTGGATGTTAAGCCATTGCCACCTATTAAAAAGCAAGTTGGGATTGACCTTGGCATTAGCTCGTTGCTGACGCTCAGTGATGGCGAGAAGGTGGCAAACTCGAAAGGGTTCAAGGCTAAGTATCGCAAGTTGCGTAACGCTCAAAAGGCGCTTAGCCGCAAGCAGAAAGGTTCTAGCAATCGGCACAAAGCAAGACTGCGCGTCGCGCGAGTACACGCTGAGATTGCCGATGCTAGGAAAGATATGCTTCACAAGCTGACGACTCGATTGGTGCAAGAAAACCAATTGATTGCTGTCGAAGACTTGGCTGTGAAGAATATGGTGAAAAACCACAAACTCGCTCAGGCAATCAGTGATGCTAGCTGGGGTGAGTTGGTGCGGCAGCTCGAATATAAGTGCGACTGGTATGGGCGAAAACTGGTCAAGATTGACCGTTGGTTCCCCAGCTCTAAGCGCTGCCATTCGTGCGGCTACACCGTCAACAAGTTGCCGTTGAAGATTCGTGAGTGGACGTGTTCTAGCTGCCATATGCATCACGATAGAGATCTCAATGCTGCAAAAAATGTCTTAGCCGCTGGTCTAGCGGTGGTAGTCTGCGGAGCGAGTGTAAGACCCAACAGAGCCTAGCTCTATGCGGCAACTGCGATGAAACAGAAACCCCTATGCGTAAGTCAGGGAATCCCCGCTCATTCAGGACGGGGGGTAGTCAAAAGACCACTCTATACTTTTTAAGTGCAACGTAGATTTTTCGGGTTGGCTCAAGAATGTAGCAAGCAGCTAAATTTATGGGCAGGTTACCGTTTTCCCATGAGCTAATCTGTTTTTCAATCGACTGGTGGTAGCCCTCTTTGAACGTGAGGCCGTGCGTTTTGATGGGTAGGGCCTCTAGAATTCTATATTTCTCATTCAAGTACCACTTGATCGCCGTGTTGATTCTGTTTTTTAGCAGCTCTTCTTTGGTATTCATCTTGGTGAAGGACTAGTAGATGATTTGACTTACTCGTCTAGCAAAGAACCTAGGTGAATATTAAGCCTAGTGATTTGTGTTTGAGTTTCTTCTGTTCCTAACTGCAATGTCTTGAGGCTAGATTCTATACTTGAGAGCTTATTCCTCAACCTATCTTGGGCATCACGACTCAAGCGTAACTGCGAAGCCAACTCAAGCCGTAATGATGATAGTTCTTGAATTACTCTATTTATTTGCATCTCTGAACTACTTGGCTTTTGACTATCTTCTATTAGACGAGCAGTAGCGTATGTGATAGCACTTGCAAAAAAAATAAATAAAACCCAGACCCAAGAGATCTGTCCTATTAGAAACCAGGTAAGAAATAGTGTTGAGCAGGCGGCAATGGCTGCAACCACGATAGCGTAAAGACGATAGCTGGAACTGTACGTTGTTTTACAAGGCATACGCATTTGAGCGTCATTTAGCACACTTACTAAGGCAAGAGCATCAGAGCACCTCACCAACTTCAGGCGAACGTAGTTATCAGTCGCTACCTTCCTTATAGCGCTACCACAGCTATGATGTCAACTATTAAGCTATCAATAAAGGAGTTAATAAAACGCTTAGACGTGCCTTCTAAAGGTATCTTTGCAATGGCGAATTAATTCACCGATTAGGCTTCATGGGCTTTCAGTCGATTTCAATCAGTTATATATATGCAGAATCAATTTATTGGGATAGGTATGAGACTGCTCGTAACGCAACTGGGTGGACAAAAGCTGGGATGCTTATGCATTTAGCTCATAGATTTGTTGAAGATCACCTAAGTTACTATCAACAAGCGGCTGAATACGATGCTATATCTAGAGGATTTGAGCAGCATCAAGGTGAACACTACCAGCTTCTACGTGACTGGCAGTCCCTGCCGGCCTATAAAGCAGAAAGGTTGCAGTTCGCTCCTTCCCCATTACAGCAAATGCCTGATCCTGATGTAAGTTTGGAGCGGATGTCTTTTACGCGCTTTAAATGTAGCGCCAGAGATTCAGCCGTTCTTCATCTTGCCATGATTATTGAACGTACCAATATCCAGATCTTGATGACCAAGATCATGCGCTGGTATTTCATGCACTATTGGGATAGTAAATTTCTCTATCAGCTAGAATCCGACGAGCAATTAACTTTAAGTCCTACAGTTCTACCACAGGTAGAACCTTAGGTTGAGTCATAGCCTATATAAGGCTAACAAACTCCGGTAGATAGGTGGTGGTGAAGTAGTTTTCGGTGAGGGTGTATGGCTTATTTTGATCCTAGAACAGGCATCCATTTTGTTCACGTCACCCAGATTAGAAAGGTAATCATTATTCCAATAAGCGTGACGCCGCCTGATGGCTGAAAGCGCTTTAGAAACGGCGGTTTCGGTATCTCTATCTACCCATGCCAGCGCTTTCTTAATGATTTGATGCTTGGCTGCTGTGTTAACTGCAGTTCTAGTCTGCGCCCGAATAATTTTTAGCTCTGCTTGGAACTGCTGTAGGGGAGTAGGCTGTTTAGCCTTTAAGCTCTCCCGCCGCGCCAGCACATCGCCAATCACTTCTAGCCGATAAAGGTTAAGCCTTGCGCCACTACCTTCCCTGGTGTCTTTGATCGGCTTGTGCCCGACCAGCTCCAGGGCTTTGTTAAATAACGCCGCCGGGGCCATTTGATTGGAAAACTTAGCGCCCCGCGTCAGTCCGACTCGTTTGGTATTTGCCGCAATTTGCTTTGCATGAGCGATCAAATAAAGTCCTGCGGCGATTACTTGCGGATGTTGGTTTGTCCACTGCACTAGCTCACCCTTAATTACCTTAGCCACACCTGGACAACGCGAAATGAGACTAACTAGCTCAATATCAGTGGCTGGTGCGGGAAGTTCTGGAAAATGCCAGAACTCTGTGCTATCTAGTTCTGGTCTCCCCGCTAGGAATTGGATTGCTTTCATTCGTTCTATTTGGTCAAAACAGGCTGGATCGTGAAGTGCGATATCTAGGAGCTGCGAGCGGACCACAGAGCGTATTCCTGGATTGCTGGCAGTTTTATCTGCGGCCCAGGCAGTAAAAAACTGGCTGTCCTGCTGTGAAAGAAACTGCTTGCCCAGTCGCTGCTCCATGTGAAGCTTGGTCGCCCTTGCTGCTTGGAAAGGATTGTTGATCTCATCAATCACTGTTTCCGAAGCTCTAGTTTGAGTTTTTTTTAAAGTTCGTCCGCGCTGCTCAATCAGCCCAATCCTAATGTTATCGCTCAACACTTTTAGAGCGTCTAACTGCTTTTGTTGTTGTTGATCTGGCAAGGGTACTGGCGAAATGCGCCAGCCGTAGCACTGCCAATTTTCATGCAGTAACTTTCGCTTAAAAATGATCTCAAACGCTTTGAGTGCCAAAAAGTGCGGTAAGTTAGGTCGCATCGCTGTAAACTTTTCAGCCTCCCGCTGCATTGGCTTTAGCGCTTTCTCAGCGCCTAGTGCTTTAGCTAGCGCAGCCGCTGCACCCATCGGTGCCTTCGCTTCATTCGCTAGTTCATCTGCCCAATACTGCCAGCTCAGCGCATCAGGATAAGCTTCGAGCGTAGGGGCACCCCGTTGACTGAAATAGATGTGCCGCTCCTTGATCGCCCCATCGCGGCCAATGGCCGATCTGATTCGTTCCCCTCGCTGGCTGATGCTTTGGGCTCCTTCATGAGGTGTGGCATATTCAAATTGGATATCGAAATGCTGTCCTTCGATGCTCACACCGCTATTGATGACAGGAGTAAAGATAAACCAATCGGGCCTTTCTTCGCTTAGGAAAGTATCGGGATCGGACAAAAATTTCGAGCGCTGATTTTGCAAAGTGGCCGCGCCATCGATGGCTAGCCCAGTTTTATCTGGGAACTTAGCCCGCAAGACTCGATCAATAGCGCGGCCCTTCCCCCGACTGCCGGACGGAATAGCAACTCGTTGCCCACGCTCTAGTGCTTCAATGATTTTTTGTAGCCACTGGTAGTAGTTGCCATACTCAAAAATAGTCATCTCCGTAGCGGGTCTGCTGCGCCGCTGTAGATGCGTATCAGTTGGAGTAAAGCCGCCGATAGTTTGCGTGGCCGCAAGTGTCCAGCCGCTCATGGTAGCGGTGGCGATCGCTACTCGTGGTACCGAGGCAAGTAGCTGTCTGAATGCTGCTAAACTTTGTGGTCCCGCGTTGCCTAGTTCTGCCGACTCAATCCGATGTAGAACTTCATTGGCTTCATCAATCTGGATCAAGTCAAAGCGCTGCCCTTTGAACTTGTAAGCTGATTCAGGGCAGCTGACCACAATCGCGGCACTGTAGTAGCTGGCATCTAAGTGAGTAGCCGCTATATCCCTGCCTGCTCGCTGATTGATGCGATGCTTGAATTCTTTCGCCAGTCCTCGTGTCGGTACGAAAATCAGCACCCGGCCACCGCTCTTAGCAACCTGTAACGCAGGCGGAATCAACGCCCGGTTAGATTTCCCTGTTCCCTGCGAGCAATCGTAAGCCACCAGCGACCGCCCGTCTGCTGGTGGCTGTATTTCTTCAGCGAAGCCGCTGATTAGCTCAGTATGAGTTTCATACTTGAGCAACTGCTTTAGTGATCGATAAAACTGCTCACGCGCTCGGTTTTTGTAGTCAGGGGCATCAGTATTGATATCTGCTTCGATACCGAGCAACTGAGCAATTCTGGCGTATGCATGGCGATCTCGTTCAACGCGCTGTTGTCGCTTCCACTCTGCTTGACTCTGTTGCCGCTTCGCTTCCTTTCTAGCGAAGCTTTCGCTAGAAAGCGGCGTCTTGGCAGTGAAAGCTGTCCAGGAGATGAGCGCCGATTGCTCGAACTGTTCTGGGGTGATATCATCAACATCACCATCAGCTTTCGTGGTTTGGCCCCACCATCTGACTAAGAACTGGTAGCCTAATCCCTCCACTATTTCAGCGAGGGCATTGTACTGACGCATCACTAGAGGGTTGCTGACTGCGCCGCCATCTGGGTTGAGCACCAGCATCTGAACGCCTAGCGCTTGGCACATCGCTTTTAGCTGCGCCGATGAACTAGCAAAGTTCCCACCTGCCGCACCGATAAATGCTTGACCCGTTCTTTCAGCCGCGATTATTGGCTTGAGGATACCTTCAGCAACATTGATAACTGTCCGATCACCATCAGCGAACGTCAGTGGTAGTTCACCATTTCGCAGGTTCGTTGGACGACCAGGAGTCGAGAGCCAAGGATAGCGAGGAACATCATCACTGCTCGTATCGCGGTTGCGAATCTGGAAGCCTAGAATACGCCCTTGAATATCTTTGGCGGGAACTAGATAGCCTGTATAGGGAGAGAGTAACTTAGTGCCATTCTCCCCTACCGCTGGGGTGTTCGGATGAACCGGGTTACGTAGGCGGTGCCAGGGCGTAATGCTTTTGAAAGCGGCGATTGTATTAGTAGAAAGTCCCCGGCGTTCTAAGTCGGCTCTATCCTCAGCATGTAACGACAGTTGAGTGAGAATCTGCCGATAGGCGATATTGCGCTCGTCAATGCTGAGCCCAGCTCGATAGTGTTCCTTAAGTGCATTCTCTTCAGCGGCTCGGCGGGCGCGACGCTCGGCAAGTTCCGCTTCACTAAGCTGAGTAGCGGTGATATCAGGCGTGAATGTGGCCCACTGCGAGCCCGCTTTGATGCATTTATAGCCAGCGATAACCTCAAACAGCTTTGCATCCCCATAGGTCATGCAAAGGACAAATTCCTGATCGCCGTCTGTTTTGGTGCTGCACTTGCCGCTGGTGTTATCACAGATCGGACAAGGATTATTCCGTTTGGTTGGCCGCAACTTTGTCATGCTGCAACCTTCTGCTCTGATGCAAAGGGTTTAGCAATGACACGGCTATTGTGTCCTTGAAGGCACAGTCGCTCGGGTCTTAGTGACGGATAGTTCGCAACCGTGCGCGGAACTTCATATTTTTTCATCTCTATCTCTCGGTAGGGTGAAGCGAGAGAGATAGGCTGCTGTCGGTACTTTCAGAAATGCGATCGCGCTATACGACCAAATTCTTTCGCGACAATTAGCAAAATCGGATATTTGCTGCTAATATAAACGCAGTACAAAACGTGACTTAAAACAGCGGCCAAGCAATTTCAAGTCAACCTATCTCAAATGAGTTGAAGCCCTAGATGTTCGTACCATCTGGGGTTTCGTAATGTTAGGGCGGTTTTAGATCATGAAGGCTGCTCCTAGCGATATGAAGATGGAAGTATTGTATAGTATCTCTGTACAATACTCGGAAGCGACTCGACTGAGAACAACGAAAGCGTGTTTGACGTTGATAGTGCAACATTTTATACCGTCTCTTAGTAGGGGTAACTGCAAATCCTTTGATCCTGGTTAGGAAGCAGAGCCTTTTCGACCCTATATCTCGTAGGTGTTTATTATTCGCAGGGTAATGTTTTTGTTTTGGATGGAAAATCTGTGAGTGCATAGTCGTCGTTAGTAGCACAATGAGCTGGTAATGAGCGCCGGTAAAGAGATTGCACTCCCTCACTAAGCATCGAGATAGCCCTTTGATCATTAGCAGTTAAATGGTGAATGGGAAAGTGATCCCCTTCGTAGTGACGCACATGTAAAACATAGTGGCAGTTACTCCCTTCACTGGGAATTACTTGTTCAACTGTTCTTTGTGGGATTCTCCCACCTAAACGAGGTGGGAGAAGGATAGCGGGGCGGCGATGATGCGCCTAGCATCCCTAAGCCGCCCAATCTTCTACGCTACGCATAATCCGTTAGACCTCCTTAGTAACTTTGTTTTGCCAACTAAAAATTGCCCGATGCGCTTCCACTGCCAATCGTAGATAGAAACGACTTTATTGGGTTCGCTGTAGCCGCCGATATAGCCAGTTACAGCCGCTTTCCCTTTTGTAGATGAGACAAAATCGCCAATCCTGAATAGCCAAGGTGTGACAGTACCGCCTTTGCGTTTGCGAACATCACCTTTGGCTGGAACCTCAAAATGGAGCTGACGACGATAAAACCCGTATTGCTTACCTCGCTTGACTGCGCCGAAC
Source organism: Synechococcus sp. PCC 7335 (assembly GCF_000155595.1). NCBI lineage: Bacteria > Bacillati > Cyanobacteriota > Cyanophyceae > Synechococcales > Synechococcaceae > Synechococcus > Synechococcus sp. PCC 7335. The sequence goes on from NZ_DS989907.1 coordinate 40,433, forward strand.
CGAGTGATAATTTTGAAAACTGATGGCGTTATGCCAACGCTGCCGAAACAAGATTTACCATCTTCTTTGAACCGATGACATGACTTGAATTTGACAAAATAACTTGATGCTATAGCAACGCCGTCAACAGAATGAGTCTCAGGTTCCGCGTGGGATTTGTTTGTTTTATCTTTCTCAAGTCCTAGAAATTTTCGGATTTGAGAAGTTCCGTTGCCGTCTTTCTGCCATCCTTTTATTTGGTAAACAGGCGCTAACTTACTCATTTGTTCGATAGCCCAGTCTTGACCGACTTGGACAGGACTAAAGTTGCACCCTTTTTTAGTTCTAGCTGCTACCCGCTCATAACCAATGGCAACAATCGGGAAGAGTTTCGATAGCTCAGTAATGACCCGTAACTCAAGTTGTCTAGCAGCTCTAATGCTAGGCGGAAGTTTATTACCGCGCCGATTGTCAAAGCGCTTTTGACGGTGCGACCGCTGAGCAAACGGAATAGAACGATCTATCCGTCGTCCTCTACGACCTCTACGCAACAATCGGCGCTGATCCATTCTGGCTCTAACACGATTAAACGGTAGAACCAGATGGCCTCTAAACAGCGTATGTTTGCCCGACTGAACACCAACGCCTGAATATGATTTACCAGGATCTACACCCGCCACAATAGGCTGAGTAGCGTCACCTGATGGTTCTGCAACTAGCTTGATATACCACACACCTAGATCTGACCATTGACCTATCGCTTTACCGTCTCGCACCATTCGACGCGCACGGCTCGCCTTGGTCGGCATTAATGGCTTGTCGTTATTATCGACTACAGGAACTCGACTGTTCATTAGAGATAATCCAATAAATGTTTGTGAAACTTTCGTTTCGTCTCTTAACCCACTAATTACGGTGTTTCTAGGCGTTACTCTACTGTCTGAGATTCCAGACCCTACAGATAAACCAAACTAGAGAAGTGTTTGGTAGTGTTACCGTAATTAGCTCAGTGAGCTATTCGCAGTTACGGTCGGGTTATCTCCGACCACTCCCCCACCTCGTTACAGGTGGGGATCATTGAATCTGGTAACAATCCTGAACGACGACAACAACATCTCCTGGTCTGGGTAACTTATTTACGGAACTGTGCCAGAGAAAATCTTCGAATAATATGCTCTCGAATCTACTCTTTGCATATACATACTCGCCCCATAGATAGACTTTAAAGCTCATCATTGTTTTAGCAGCTGGACTTTAGATTTAGAAAATTGTGCAATACGCTTCCAAGCAGTATCAGAAACAGACACCTGAGCTTTGGTGTCGCCCTAATTTGGAATTACTGACTCTGCTTCTTTTCGTACCGCTTCTCAAGTTGTTTTAAGCCTTCCCTGAAAATAGCAGCCATTAAGTCATGTTTTTCTGCTCTCTGCGTCAGTTCATTGTCAGTAATGGCTTTATAAATGCGGTGTATTCGAGCCCATTCAAGCGAATTCATAAAGGCGACAACTAGCCTCATTTCAGAGAGCACATCGGAGGTTAACTGAACTTTAAGCTCCAAGACTATCGTGATTATCTGGCTGAGCCATGCGTTTCTAGTGGAGAATTCACTCTTTCCCACTGTAGAATTTAGCTTCTCCTGAAGCTCCGTTGAATAAAGCTGAACACTCATTCTAGGAAGCTCTATACGGTTGATCTTCATTTACCTCCCTAAATAGAATAGATACTGCTAACCATCGTTTACCAGTCTACACAAGAAACTAGTGTTGAAATAATAAAATAGATAGATCCATGGTTTTCTATTTCTATGCAAAAGTCAATTGAAAAGATACTAATGGCTATATGAGTATATTTGCCACTGAGAATCCCTGACTAGCAGTGTAATCAGCAGCAAAACGGTTTGCAAGTATATCTTTTTTAATATTTTTTAATATACACCGGTCCTTTCTGTGCGTCAGGGACATCAAAAGCATATAGGTCTTTCGTATTCTATGATAGAAAAAAGGAACTTATCTAGAAAGGAGATGTCTTGCTCAGAATCCACCCACATGAATTTAGTGATAAGAAGACATATGTTAATAAACTTAATATAGAAGCCTACGCGTAAGACACTTCCTAAATATATGACCCACATAGTCGATATCCTATTTAGGATATTTCCCTAAAAAAATAATTAGAAGTTCACATAGAATGCACGGAGCAATTCTAAAAATTTGTTAGTTTATGTTTGAAAGGCTTGCTAAACGAAAAGATGTTAGCCTTGTCTATTCTTGTCCGTATATCTGTGAACACTCAGTTTTGGAGATGATAGCTTCTGTAGATAGCTTGACTATATGTGTTAGAACCGCCAACTAAGTACGATTGATCTATAGGAGAGTGCTCGTGAATGTAAGCTTAGAGGAAGCCATACAATTTATTGAAGAGAAGCTACGTAGGCATAATTCTAGGCAATCTTTAACAAGAACTGAGAAAGTTGTACTGAAAGCGGCCTGGGACGGATTAACTTATGCAGCTGCTAGTGAACTTCCTGAGTGTGAGGCAGCATATAACACTTTGCAATCAAACGTTGGTCCTGCACTCTGGAATAAGCTGACTCTGGTATTAGGTAAGCAAGTAAGAAAGAAATCTTTCAAGCGGTTAATTTCGCTTGAAATAAAGGCTATCAGAGCAAAGGAGATATCCCCCTCCCATGCCTTAGCTGAAGGAGAGTTTGTGCTTAAAGGAGCTTCTCTACCACCATTAGAGGGTTTTGTTGGTCGAGAAGCGGAAACAGATTCTTTACTAGCTTTGATCCAAAAATACGCCTGTGTGTTCCTAGTTGGTCTAGAAGGTACTGGGAAAAAGTCTTTAGTTGCAAATATGCTAAGGAAGAAGCAAAACGAGTTACCGCTGCAAAGAGCTCTGTGGAAGCCTCTAAGCCATCGTCCTAGTCCCAAAGAGTTAGAAAGTGAGCTATCTACTTTAGTAGGAGGTAACGAGGACGTAGATCTTTTGTATAGGCTCTGTTCTACGCCATACATTATTGTTCTAGACTCTATTGATTCTTTGGCGATTGAAACAGACTGTCGCCCATCTTTAGATCCTGGACACGAGGCATTACTGCGTCGGATCTCCGAAGAATCACTCTCGAAGTTAATCGTGATTTCTACTCAGCCGACTGAGCTTAGCACTAATCTAGGTTTTGGTGGGCGAGCGATAGATTATAGGCTAGGTGGTCTGAGTTTTAGTGAGGCTCAAATTGTATTAGGTTCGCACTGGAACCAAGATAGTGCTCATGAAATCTGGAAGACTACAGGTGGGCATCCGTTGATGTTGCGCGAGGCTGCGAAGTGGAGAGATTATGCGCCTGATATACAGTCGCAGTTGCAAAGGCTGACCGTACTAGCCAATCTATTCGAGGATTTTTACGAAAAGATCTTTAAACGACTGAGACTCTCTTCATCAGATGTACACTTGTTAAAAGAAATATCGGCGTATAGTCAAGGTATTCCTTTTTCCTCTCTACTTAAGAAAGATCCGACTTCGATGTTGCCTATTGCTAATCTGATCATGATGGGATTAGTCCGTAAATCGTCGAACAAAAAAGGGGAAGATGTCATTGAGACACCACCTTTACTGAGCCGTGCGCTAATGGGAGCATAAAGTGGCCCAATGCTTGAATACATATTGTTTGCATTGGCAAGATAATGATGCGATGTTTTGCGATCAGTGTGGATGTCCCTTTTATATCGATGAGCGCCTTGTTGCTACTCGGCTACTTAGTCAGAAAGGCTTATTCTCCACTGAGCGATCGCAAACGGCTGAAGCCTTCGACGTTGATACTCAGCAAACAGTAATTCTACGAGTTGTTGATTCTGAAGATCCTTTGTATGTAGACCCGTTGTTACATGCTGTTCGGGCATTGCAAAAAATCCACTCAGGCAAAAAAGTTCCTGGGATTATGCAATTAGTCGATGGAGACAGTTACTTTACTTATCCAATAAGACCCGATGAACCTGCTGCACATTTCATGGTGGCAAGGAAAGTCGAAGGAATTTCTCTAACTGAATGGATACAGAAGAATGGGGCTATCTCAGAGGAACTTGCGAAAAATTGGTTAAAGCAACTGCTTAATGCGGTAGATGCTTTGCATCATGAGGGCTACTTGCATCGGGATATCAAACCTGACAACATTATAGTGACTGATGATCTTCAGTTAGTTTTAGTAGATTTTGATACTATTTTCTGTCTGTCAGATAGCTACTGGAAGACGCCTCGTATTGGTACAGGTGCTTATATGGCTCCTGAGCAGTCTAGCGGGAACCCATTACCTACCAGCGATCTCTACTCGATCGGTCGAACTATTATCGAAGCTCTGACTGGCAAATTTCCGCTTGAACTGGCTCGCTACCCAAATGAGTGTGTTGTCTGGGATAGAGAAGCTCCCAGGCTTTCAAAGCCATTCACTGAGCTAATCGATCGCCTAGCCAACAAGAATTTGTTATTTCGTCCTCCCGCTGCTAGCGTTGCGCTAACTTACCTATCTGAAGTTGAGGCTATCCCAGCACGGAAGCGATACTGGCGATGGCTAAGCGCACCTATCATGACAACCGCAGCTGCTATATTTGCTGTATCACTGACGATTGCTGCTGTCGGAAGCTTTGCTTTGTCTCAGCAAGTTCAGTCTGATAGTGAGCGATTAATAGCAGAGGGAAACCAGCTAATTCTTCAGGGTGATACCAGGGAGGGGCTACTGCTTCTAGAAGAGGCTGTGGAGCTAGCGCCAGATTCGGAGGAAGTTAGGGCAAAACTAGCGATCGCCTATGCTTTTATACGAGATTTTGAGTCAGCAATTGAGAACTATAAGATTGCCTTAGAAGTAGAGCCCAAAAATGCTCAATATCTGTATGAGATTGCTAACGTTTACGAGGAAGTCAATCTACAGGAGTCTATTTTCTATTATATGGAAGCGGTAGAGAATAGCGAAGCAGATTCTTCAATTCAACTAGAAAGTCTGAACAACCTAGCTAGAGTCTATCTACTTACAGATCAGCTCCAAAAGGCTGAGGAAGTTCTTAGTAGGATCGATACGCATATAGAAGATCCAATTACAAGGATGACAGTCTTTAAGAATTTAGGTTGGCTCAACTATGAACGAGCCAACTATGACATTGCTATTGAGCAGTTAAATCAGGCGTTAGAGGCTGATGCGACCTTTCCCGATCCTTACTGTCTCCTAGCTCTCATCCAGCAACATAGAGGAGAAGATAACTACAACGACCGTGCCACATGCGTTTTTTTAAACGCTCCTCCGAAGCCAGAGGTTACTGCTTGGCGAGAAGAATTGAATAGAGTTGCAGATTAGCTAAGTATATAAACCTAAGTGAAAATGAGGTACAATTTATACCCAAGTATGTTAGCTGTACTACTATCTACTAACTAAAGACCCTTATTTGGGTTAGTTAGTCAACTATCTAAAGCTGTATTAGAACGCATTATTCTATGCCTCAATACGTCCGGTTCATTGAACAACTATGCGTATACCACTTTACTCTGTCACATCAGTTGCGTTGCTGACGACTAGCTTAGGGTTAGCAATCAATCTTACAAAAGCCGCTTCGGCGCAGGATCAGCTTTATGATTGTCCGCCAACGGGCCGAGTCGAAGCAGGTGTTAGTGATAACTTTGAGCGTCATGCGGTACTTTGCGACGGACATGAAATACGCAATCCACAAGGCATGGAAATACTTTGCTTTGTCAGCAGAGAATTCATTTTAATCGAAGATCGAACCCAAACCTTCGATTCCTCAACTACCTGTTCACAAAGTGCGGTACTTGAGGATGGAGGCTCTAGCGTCTGTAATGAAGGATTTTGTTTTAAATCAAAGATTCCTGCAACAGAGCAGTTTCAAATTGTACAGCCGGATACTGTCAGTGGCCCTACGCCGCTCATTGAATGGCAAGCAGTCCCTGACACCCAATCCTATACGGTTTCTGTCATTGGCCCAGATGTTAGATGGTCGCAAACTATTGCAGCAGACGAGACTTCGTTATCGTATCCCACAGACAAAATGCCTTTAGAGCTAGGTGAGACATATGAAATCATTATTACTGCCAATCAGGGTGGTTTAGTTGTAGCTTCAGCTTCCCAGGCTATTAACGTTAGAGAGCTTACAGCGCTTCGCTTCACGCTTCATCTAGCAGCGAGTACAAATGTTGACCAGTAGTACGGATGGCTATAAGCTGGGCTGCTCATTAGGTTGACTTGGGCTTGCTGAAGAGATTTAGCGGGTGACTCTCCAGTTGCTAATAGCTGATAGAAGCGCTGTACCAAAAGGGAGCCTGCGGTAGTGTCTTGTAACCACAGCGGGGCGATCGCGTAACGTGCGCCAGATTGAATAGCCAAGCCTGCGAGACCTAACGAGGCTCTACTATCACCAGCGGCAGACTCGCAGGCGCTCAGGAACAGCAAATCGACCCCCTCTGCTCGTTTGAAAAGTCGTCCCAATTCATCTACATCGATTGGTTTGTTCCATGCTAGAAGAAAAGTCTCTTTTCGTATTGAGCTAAACTGTCCATGTGTAGAAATATGGATGACTTTAAAGCGACGATTGGTTAACCAATCGCCTAATGTATCGGCAGTAAAGTCTTGATCGAGTAAGGTTGAAGCACTTAGGTAAGTGTCCAAATATGTAGCCTCAACCTCCGTTTCGGGAAGTGGGTTAAGTTCAGAGGAGCTAGAGGTTGAACTAAAACTAGGAGCTAGTTTAGAGAGGCCAGCGAATAAAGCGCTAGAACCTGATGGACCTAATCTAACACGCTGCATTTGTAGCGACTGAGAGATAGGGTGTGTCTGAACAAGGTATTGTTCTCCATCATGAAGCAAAGCCATTGGGATTGACTGGAAGGGAGCGTCTAAAACAAACGCAATTTCCTGCTTGTCCTGTATCAGACCAGCTTTAACAGCATTTCTGATTATTCCATCATAGAGTCGCTGCGTATAAGGAATGATTTCTTCTTCTGCTGTGAGAGCAAAGCTGTCAGCTTGAGTGTTGACGTTTATTCTTCTAGCATCTGTTAATAAACTATCAGCAGGCATACTGTAACCGTAGCGTTCTCCTCTTTGGCTGACTATCACCTGAACAAAATCGCCCAGATTAATGACATGGATAGTTACGAGTTCCGGGTCTTCTTCGAGCTCAGACGCCGACACTAGCCGACCACAGCGAAGAAAGTTTTCTATCTGGGCGAGTTGATAAGAATTATGGACACGTTCAATAGCAATTAACTTAGGTTGTTCGCTACTTGCTAATAACCGCATGTAGTCGCGGTATACAGGTTCTACCCTTTCTCGAAATGAAAAGCGCACCTCAGAGCTTACTGCTAGTAAATCATTACGAACGCTTGATAGCGAAGCGATTGCACTCTCATAGTACTTGACAGCATTAGCGGCGTCTCCTCTTTTTTCACTAAGCTTAGCGAGTTTATAAGCCCATTGGTACGAGATATCGTAGGCGCGAATCGACTGGGATAGCGACAGCGCTACGCTATATTGCTCGCTTGTATCAAAATCACTACTACCGATTTGAGAAAGCAGGTCCCCAGCAGTTCCGTGAGCTAAAGAAAGCGTTCTGTTGTCGTTGATCTGTTGGGCTGAGGAAGTAGCTGCTTCAATAAGGTTTTCAATGTCTGGGTAGGTAATAGAATCCTCTAAACTCGAATTCATATTCCCTCGCTTAATAGCAAGCAAGCTATTGGCAAGGTTTAACTGGCTATAGATGGCATCAATTACAGTCATCTGGTCGAAGTTGTTCAGATTTAAAGCACTGTAGGCCGCTTGCGCTGATAGTGTGATAGGTTTCATTAAGCTTTGACTGAGTGGCTGGTTTCCTATGTCTTGTCTCTGAATATATGCCAACATGCCAATCGTATTTAGACGAGCTTTCGTTGACTGAACAACCTCGGAAGAATCACCCACAGACGCATACAAAGCAAGGGCTTTTGAACTATTTTCGACTGCTTGAGTAAGTCTCTGGGAACGTTCGACAGCAGCCCTTTCTTCGATTCGAAGATAGTCTTGTAATGCTGATTGGAAAGATAGGTTGTAGATGTTTGCTAAAGAAAAAGTGATTGGGGTGGTCAGTGACTGCTGTAGAGACGCCTTTTGCGCTAGTTCTCTGGCGAACGTTAGCGCTAAGGTTGCCTCATCCAAGTTACCTAACAAACCTAAATTATCTCCAAGTAGCCTAATCCCTAGTGTATTGACTGAACTAGGTTCTACTTTAGCTAGCTCAGTTGAAATTAATCCGCTTTCAGCTTGTGGCTCGCAGACTAGCCTAGCTATGTATAGTGCTCTAGCCGTTGTCTTGCACGCTTGAGAATTCAGGCCAAGCGCCTGCTCAGCTAGTGATTGGTTTAGCTGCGCTCCAATAATTCCTTCTGTGTCGTTTTCCTTCCTGTACAGTTGTTCTGCCTCACGCCAGGTGGACAGTGCTCTACTAGGTGCGCCATTGTCTAGAAAGCTGAAGCCTTCCTGATTGAGCCGATCTGCGGTGGGAGCTTGAGAATAACCAGGGAAAGCAAACAGGACAATTGTAAGAATAAATCCTGTTAATGTTAGTAGCCAGTATCGAGAAAAGAGAATCATACTATAAAAAGACTTTGTACGTAGGAGCAACGCAAATTTGCCTTCAGCTCAACACAATATTGGGGCAGTTGTTTGTACTGGGCCAGTCGTATTATCGTTGATAACCGCCGCTAACGCCCAGGTTCTTCCACTTCCACCGAACTCGATTGATGAACCACTGATAGAAAGAGAGCTTATCGAGCTGCCCGAAAAACAACCGCCCGTGCTAGAGGTTCCAGTACTGCCGAGCGCACCTATTCAAGAGATATCTCCAAACATATCAACATTATTTGTTTCTACGGTGCAGTTCGTTGGCAATACTGTCTTTACAAACGAACAACTTCAGGCAATTGCTCAGCCATACACAGACCGTTTCCTGACTTATGAAGATCTTGTACGACTTAGGAGTGACCTGACAAACTTCTATGTGCGCAATGGCTATACATTTTCGGGCGTATACATTCCCGCTATCGGCAATGAGTTTGTTGATCCTAGCGATGCTACCATTACTTTACAAGTAGCAGAAGGCAGCATTGAACGGATAGTTTTCGTTGGTGATAAGCGACTCGAATCATACGTTCGAGAACGTCTAGAATTTGCATTCACGCCTCTGAATCAGCCAAGGTTAGAAGCGGCCATTCGTTTACTTCAAAACGATCCATTTGTTCAAAGCATCTCAGCCAACATAGCCCCCGGATCGGCGGAAGATCGATTTATTCTAGAAGTGCAAGCGGCAGCACAGCCGACTTTAGATATTAGAGTCGGTACGGACAATCAGAGGTTGCCTTCTGTAGGTAGTGTTCAGACCCAGGCTGAACTCACTGCCTCAAATCTACTAGGTGCAGGAGAACAGGTCAGGGTTAGCTATGGGCGAACGGAAGGCAGCAACACATACGACGTGCAAGTTGGAGCACCTGTCAATAGGTGGAATGGCACCCTATCATTTGCATATGCCTCTATTGATGGCCGTATTACGGAAGATCCAATTGAAGAATTTGACATAAGAACCGACAGCCAACTATACACAGTCTCATTTGAGCAGCCTGTGATTAGAAAAGTGACAGAAGATGTTGTTGAAACGCTCGCTGTCGGAATTAGTGCTACTAGACTAAATACCGAGGCTACGCTTTCCGGTATTCCCTTCCCCCTCTCTCCGGGAGCAAATGCAAACGGGACAACCAGAGTCACCGAGCTTAGCTTTTTTCAGTCTTATTTGAACAGGACTCAAGCGAGCGCTCTGTACGCTGGCTCAGAGTTTAATCTCGGCTTGGATGCATTCAACGCTACCGTTGGTAGTGAACCGGATGCTCAGTATCTAATCTGGCGTGGTCAGACAATATGGTTGCAAAGGGTATTCAATTCTGCACAGCTATCGCTTACAGGAGCATTACAGCTTAGTAGCGACCCTCTGATTCCTTTCAGTCAGTTCTCTCTTGGTGGACCCAACTCTATTAGAGGTTATCGACAGGATGCGCTTCTTGCTGACAGCGGCGCTAGCCTGACAGCAGAGTTGCAAGTTCCTATTGTTAGCACTCAAGATGGGCAACAGCTTAGTCTCATTCCTTTTACGGGTGTAGCCGTTGGTTGGAACAACAACAGGAATCGCGCTCTTGATACTAATGTTTTATCTTCTATAGGGCTAGGGGGACAATATGAATGGAAAGATTTTGCCGCTCGGATCAACTATGCAATTCCCTTCACAAGCATTGCAGGTACGGGTGACAGCCTTCAAGAGCAGGGCATCGATTTTGAAGTGCGCTACCGACTTCGGTTCTAGACGGGTGCATCGTTCACACAATTATGCTTTGCCGCCTTACTCTCAGCATCAGCATTCGGGAGCTGATTCACAAAACGCACAGTTCCATCTCCATTTGGCACCCAGCCCTGAGCTTCCACGATTTGATTGCGTGGACTATAGCTAGTTTGGTAATTTGCTTCAGCTGCACGATTCCAACCATCGCTGGCTTGAAGCAACCCTTCATTAGAAGTTGGTAGTCCATCGCGGCCAACAGTTGTAAATGAACTATCGTCAGCAGCACCAGCACAGGTATTAGCTGCCTGCGGTAGCGCTGTAGGAATAACAACTTCAGTCTCTGTCTGCAATGAATCCTCTAGCGTTCGAACATCAACCACCCCACTTAGCTCAGGGCCTGCTGCTGACGTAGCCGTGATAGTGCTGTCATCAGATTGGAGTAGCGTATCGGCTTCAATCACTACTTGACCGCCAGCCCCTTCTAGGGCATCCGCACTGATTGAACTCCCATCAATCAAGGCGATCGCATCACTAGCTATTGTGATATTTCCACCTCGTCCTTCGCCTGCTGCTGAGGCACTAATTGAAGCTTCTGGACCAGCAAAGAGGGTCTGGGAATCTATATCAATACTCCCCCCCTGTCCACCTCTTGTGATGGCAGAAATTGAGCCCCCTGAACGGACTTGTAATTGCTCAGTGTTTATGAATAGATCTCCAGCATTCCCTGTCCCTTCATTTTGTACGCCAACCGCCCCAGCGTTTCTCAGTGTCAAAGATGGAGTGCTAATGGAAACTAAACCAGCCTCTCCTGTTGGACTACCCTCAAAACCGAAGAACTCTATGGCCTCGGGGGGGCCTGTGAATGCTCCTGAAGTGATCCTGCTATTATCGCCACCTACTTTTGTTCCATCAATCAGAATAGCTTCAGTCGAATTGACTTGAATCCTGCCAGCATCTCCAAAGCTGCTAGACGAACTGACAATTTGTCCTCCGTCTAGTAGTCTTAATCTATCAGTATTAACAGTTATATCTCCCGCATTTCCTAACAGTAGGTCTGTGGCGTTTAGCTGAGATATATCAGGAGGCAGTGAAGTTGTTGTAAATATTAGTGAAGAGATAATAATTGGTTCAGCCGTTGAGCTAACTAAAATATCGTTCGCTTCGATGTTTAGATTAGCACTGTTTCCTGATCCTAACGTTGCACTAATAATGCTTCCACCATCAATTAGGTTTAGAGTCTTCGTATCAACAGAGATAACTCCTAAGTTAGTCATTTGATCAGTGCTGCTAGGTCCAAGATTTGATGAGATGATACTACTAGTTGCAGCGGGATTGTACGGACTCTGGCCTTCTACCGTAATTGAATTACTAGCTTCAACTGTCACATTTCCAGGAACACCAGAAGCAAAGGATCGTTGTGAGATCACAGCACCATTAGATAAACGAACATCATTTGCTTGCACTGCGATAGATCCCCCTGTTCCAGAACCGTAATTATCCACTACTATGCTTGAGGGTAAGGGATTAATAGACGCCTCTGAAGGAACAGGCGTTCTTCCACCAATAATCAAGCTATCACTTGCAAGTTCTATGGAATTCTGTGGCAAGCTCTCGACTGAACTAGAATTGTAGATAGTAGCTGCACCTGACATATTTATTTCATTTGCCGTAAGTGTAACCGAGCCACCTGTAGCTCCGCGTATATCAAGGAATGAAGAATCGGCAAGGGAGAGACTACCTCCCTCTTCTACCCTGTAGCTAAGTGAATTTAAGTTTTGATCAAATTCAACTGAACCCTCTTGAATTGCCGCTAGCTGAATTTGTCCTTCAGGAGACCTAACTACAGCACCGTTAAGTAATACATCACCGCCTATTAGAATAATTCCTTCACCTGCTATATTTGTTAACCCTGGGTTCGGTGCAAGCTCAATCAATGGCGTTTTAGGATCGCCAATAAGAGTATGACCAAGGCCCATAACAGAGATAGAGTTTGGACTAGACAAACCTAAGCCAACTGGAACGCTGCTCGTTAGAACACTGTTGTCTCGCGCTTCTGTATTAAAAACGCTGCCATCCTTAAAACGAACGACATCGCCAGTAGTAGCAAGAAAAGAGCCTCCTATAGCCAAGGCTGCATTGGGTAAAAAATCTATCCCGTTCGGATTTAACAAGTACAGATCAGCTACACCGTTCGCTCTGATCAAGCCGTCTATACTCGTAGAATTTGGACCTGTAACCCTAGTTAGAATTCTTTCTACGTCTATGCTGTTGTTAAAAAAAACAGCGTGGCCTTCAGGAATAGAAAACGTTTCAAAGCTATGAAACAAGTTCCCCCCTAGCTGGGTTCCACCATCTACTTGAATATCTACATCCCCAGACACTAAGGAATTTCCACCATCAAGCGTAGCGTCAGGCACTATCTGTGCTTTAGCGAGCTGATGGTGTAACGTAAGATACAAAAAGAAGCTCAGGAATATGCCTATTTTTTTCATGTCAGAACTCCTAATCGTTTACAGTCGTTGTTATGGAAGTACTCTAGGGTGAATAGCATAATTACCTCTAAAGTGTTGTCAGAGGGGCAAATGCTGAATGCCATATCCGTAGTAGTCGAAGTAAGCTTTCGATCTTTGTTGAATAGAACTTGCTCGATTTTGTACTTCTGGTAATAAGTTGAGTGGTCGCGGCTTGATGACCTGAGAGTAGTCCAAACCTGAGTGATCTTCTATAGTTAAGAAATTCATAACCTGTTTGATAGTAGCGGCTGGTGCGCTGCACAAGTCCTCATACCTGATAGATATGTATTCCAGCGGGGATAGTCTGTTAATACTTTCCATGTAGTAGTTGATTGCATCTACCGACGATTTGATAGTTTGGTGCAGACTTAAGCCTAGAGACTTTGAAACTAGAACCCTTAACAAACTACGCTTAATTGGGTTACTCAATGTCTCCCTATAGAGAGGCGACAGCATGGCTGTGTATTCGTTCCAGCCGTAGATTACACTGCGCGAAGCCTTTAATTTGGAGCTAACAACATGGACAGGATGGCGATGAATAAAGATAAACTTTGCACCTCGAGCAAATTGCTTGACTTGTAAGAACTGGGGAAAGTCCCAAGGGTTCTTGAGCAGTAGCGGTTTGGCTGGGTCAGATATAGCTTGAATCTTACGGCACAGCTGCTGAAAGGTAGGCAGGTTTCTTGGTGTGATGAACAGCTCCTTGCCGACTACGTTCTTCAGGATGAACCCGTATTCTTCAGGTAAGCTTGGCGTCGCCGCAACATGGTCAATCTTGCGATCACTGATTCCTACTTCCTTGAAGCGTTCTTCTAAATCCCTAATAGCAAGATCTTCCCTTTTGTTAATATGATTAGATAGAATCTCGTCGTACTTGATAATGTGATAAGCTCTCACCACATTAAAGTAGCCTGTATCGGCAAGTGTTTTATATAGCAACGTTGTGCCCGAGCGCTGATCTCCTAGAATGAAGATGGGCGCGACCTTAATATCTTTTATTTCGTTTAGATACTGGCTATCAGGGTTGCTCGTTAGGTCCGTAGGCTGCATTGAATTAACACCAATTAAGAGGTTTGTGCCCTTCGCAGCCATCATTATACAGAGATACCCGAGGTTCTTTTATCAAAGAAGATAGGAATCAACGCAGCTTCCTGCGGGACTATGGGGAACTGGATACAGCCTGAGCAAAAGGTCTGCCGGGGCGTTTAACAGAGCTAGGTAAGTGGAGCAATCCGAGCAATCGGTGTAATAGTGAAAATCCTAAGATGAACACCCATACAAGCGCTAAGTATTAAGAAGCCCCCGCTATAGCCGTAGGCTTAGCGGTGTGAGACTTCACCCACACTAGCGGAAAGGCAATCCCTTTGTGGACTACGCCTAATGTGAGAATATTCACCGTAGTCGTTCCCACCTCCCATTGCGTACGGTCAGCTGCTAATACCCAAGGCTCAGGGATAGCCATCCAATCCGCCACCAGCTGTGCGATAACGGCGTAGTCTAGTTCAAATGCCCGAAAGAACCGTTGCTGCTGTTTGTAGTGTGATTCAGGCTTCGCTCGACCGGGGAAGGCAACCGCTAGCTCGCTGAGATGTGGCTGTAATTTTGCGCGTAACGTATTAAGCTCGAACATGGGAGTTTCAAGGGTTGTGGTTAACTTATGAAACTCCCTCCTCACCTATCATGCAAGCTTTTGTCCTGTACAGAGGTTCAACATAGTCGTAGACAAGGGGAGAAGCTGATGTCGTCTCATCCCCCTTACTACCATAGATACTTTTCTTATGCAGCTTCGCGCATTAATCGCAATACCGCTCGATCAGATCTAAAGCGGCGGACAATGATCGAAATACCTAACCAAATCACAAAACCGATAAATGGATAGGCATAGAAGCTGATATCGTGCCTCGCCGCTGGATTAGCGATTTCCAAGTTTTCAAGATGTAGTAAATAGATTGACCAAATAGATAATACGCCTAGCGAGATGCATCCAGCACCTAGAAAGTAGTTAAGACGCATTCCTAATCCAAAAACACTTCCATAGCGAATTCCAATCGTATGGTTATAGAGTATCTTAGCCTTTAATATGCCCTTATCGTTAAAGCCAATCACCCGTACACTATCACCGTTACTGACTTGAGGGGAGCCGCGATAGTAGATGGGTCTTCCATTGAGGCGAAAGGTTGTCCGTATACCAGCTCTGGCGTAACCACCAAAATAGCCCGCAGTCTTAGTCTGCTTTTCTATATGGCTAACTATGCCGGTCACTGATGTTATCGAACCTGTTGACTTTAACAAGTAAATACCTCCAGAACAAGCAACATGTAGGCAGTTAGGGTATACCTAAAGCTATCTAAGGTATCTCAATTGCGCAACGATTACTTAATTTATCAGTTTGGGTTAGACAAATATCAAGCTGCTCTTGATTCCTTTCGGCGATCTTGAGCCAGGTACTCCCATTGGGAATAGAATTGATCTCATCGGCTGAGACAATATCAGCCTGATTGCCTCGCATTACCGCATAGACTCCACTACCGCCTATTAGAATTCCAGCTATAGCAACAAAAGCAGCGCAGACTGTCGAAGCGCTAGATAATATAACAGAACGCTGATGGCGTTTTGATGACTCTTGACCAAGTGCTTTCGCTACACCTGCTTTAATAGCTTTCATCATATCACGATGACTTTTTTCTAGCTTCTCATCGCTATGGACAATCAATTTCTCTTGCGCAAAAGAAACAATACCTCGTAGCTGTTCAATACTCTTCCCCAGTTCTTGTGCAATATCAGACTTACCTTCATCAAGTGTTGTCTTAACAGATAGATACGCCCTGTTCGTATCTATCTGCGATATGAACATTGCCGCAATAATCACAGCTGCCGGATCTCCCTCACTTATCTCTGCTTCAGAGAGTAATTTAGTAATGGCAATTTTCGCATCTGGTCCATAAGTTTCTAAGATACCGTCCCAGTCTAGCGTCTTTGTTACTGAAGCTACCGTCACTATCGTTTTCCCTCCCAGCTATGTGTGTACATTACTAGTGCAAGGACTAGCTTGAACTTTGCACTGCAAAACAATGCTATGACCTTCTGCTCTTTGTAGGCCGTACTAAGTTTAGAAATATTGAGAGCTATCCCTTAATTGAGCATCGCTTTGGGCATTAGATAGGGTCTGTGGGTATCAACTTGAGCTATAAATAATTCTGCAATGACTACAGCCGCAGGGTGATTAGGTTCTACTTGCGCTGAAGCCAGTAGCTCAGAGATAGCCACCATACAACCAGGACCATAATCTTTGATGATACGCATCCAATCTATCCGCTTAGCCTCTACTGAACTGGTTGTAATAGCACTACTTCCCACCTCGCTAGACAGTAGTTGATTTTTACTAGCATCTAGCTGAGCAATAAATGCTGCCACAATGACGGCAGCAGCAGGGCTATTTTCACTTATCTGTGCTTCACTTAGCAAAGTAATAATGGCAGCTTTAGTACTTTGTCCATATTCATTTAGAATATAATCCCAATCTAGTTCATGAGTCTTCATTTCGACGGTCATGGTCGTTCACCTTCCACCTATATCTTTTACATTACCTGTGCGTGGGCGTATATCCGAATGGGCTCTGTCTTTGGCTCTACTTATGACAATTTCTCGCGCTTTGTGGTAATGCTTATGAATATTAGAAAAGTCTTGGGGAGTTTGTCCATTCCCCTCTATCCCTCTGCCTATTGAGCGAGCAACAATGTGTTTAGGCTTCTCTCCGTCAAATGTCTTAACAACAATCAGTCCAGATTGAAGGTTACCATCTTTGTCTTTGGTACTTGTTCTGCTATAAACGTAAACTGATTTACCATCGGTTACAGTCTTAGTCGGTGACTCTTCAGTCGTCAATATATTAGCTGTTGCGATCGCCTTTGAACCCTTGGGCGCGAGCGGGCCAAGATTTGTCACTTGTGACTGACCAGTTTTATCGCTCATTACTTGACGCATCCAAGCGGAACGCTGTTCAGATGCAGGCGCTGCCGCCACCATTCGATTATGAATACTGTTAAACTTCTGCTCTAGATATGGGTTTTTCCCACCCGTTATCTTATCGACTGAGACTTTTGGCCTACCCTGTTCATACTCGTACTTGAATACCAGCTCATTACTTTGATGAATTTCAACTATATCGCCAGTTCTAGTAATTGAAAGTTCATCGCCTTCATAACGGAGCTGTGTGCCGGGTTCAGAAGTGTTAACATCCGTGTTCAGTGACGTGGAATGTGCAGCTTGAGCTTCTTTATATCCAGCAATATTCTCAGTGACTTCTACAATTCTTCGCTGCTCTGAGCCATAGTCAGTGGCCTTCTGAGTGCTCCCGACTTCAAGAACTGAATCAGTAACTGCAACGAAAGCTTGGGTAGGGCGATGCTCACTAACTTCTTTGGAAGCTTCTTCTTCTAATGATTCTTCCGGCTGAAGAGAAGTCGGAGGTGAAGTACTTTGAAACCTGGAAGTATTGTTTAGCTCAGAAGTTTCTATGGGTTTCTCTAGATTGAGACTGCCTTCTCGACTAGTTCGAGCGCTATCAAGAAGAACTGAATTATCTTCGAGCTTGCTTTGGATGTCTCCATATGCTTCAGCTGCGCCATAGAGCTTATTTATTCGATCATCTTGAGCCTCTGATATAAAAGCCGTGGGGTTACGCTGTGGCTGTTTTTGCGCATTTACGACTGTGGCGATCTTTTGTCTAACATTGTCCATCGAGCTAGATATTGCTTCTCTAACCTTTGGGTCTAATGCCCCTTTGTAAGACATCACCTGCTGGACAACGCCTGTGCTTTTTTGCGCTATGGAAGGAGTTACTACTTCTACCTTAGCTACCCCACTATTAAGGATACGGTTCGCCGTTTCGATAACTGGCTTTTGCCCTTTTTCTTGGTTATCCTTACGGTTCCGCATAAATTGACGTACTTTCTTTTCAACACTATCTCCTATCGCATTACCAATAATGCGGGAAGTATCGCGCTGCATGTCGCCCTGCACAGCGCCTTTTGACTCTTCAAAACCACGTTGTATAGAATCACTCATATTCTTTATACATCCTGTAACATCATGTCAAGAGGCGATGCGTTAGTTTTTGATTTAATGATCGGCAACCTATTCTGAAAATCGTCAATCCGCTTACTAATCTCATCTGGGGCAACTTGCTTATTTCCTATGCCTGTACGCTCTTTTTCAGATAGGAAGGTTTCCCAACTTTCTTCAACCATCTTTTGAATTTCAAGTTCACTATCAGCAATTTTCAGCGGCTGGAACCGCACAGGAATAAAACGTTCTGTTTTAGTACCGTATCCGGGACTAAGTAGTACGCAACAGCCTTCTGCTTGGTTCATAAACTCATCTGGAGTCATCAGACGTTTTTTGGTTCTGTGTTCGGTACGGGTTCGGGGTCTGCCATACGTTCTATTTTTAGTCTTGTAAACAACGTCTTGTTCGCCTAACGTTTCGCTAAAGGTTTTTGCTGATTCAAGTGATTGTGGGTTGAAGAAAAACTTAGTGGCGGTGTTGGTATAGATCACGTCCGCTTGGTCCTTGCCATAAGTCTTACGTAGCTGACCTAGTGATTGATAGCCAATTTGAGTGCATAGACCGTATTTTCGTTTCTCCGACAACCACTCGGCAATTTCTGGGAAATACATCGAAGGCATCTCATCTAAGGAAAGAAATAATGGCTCTTTGCGGCCATGCAACACGTTGCGGCTGACCAGCGCATTGATTACGGAAGCGATTAAAGGAGAAACAACTAGGCGAATGTTTTGCTTAACGCCAAAGATAATCAGTTTACGTCCGGTAATATCAAGTGGAATGGTTGTCTTACCAACAAGTGAAGGTAGTATATCTGGGCGCATTAGCTGACCAAAGAGGAGGGCTGCCGTTCCTCGAATCGAGTCAACTGTCCTTTCTGACTTCGCAGTAGATAATAGCTGTCCAAAAGCGAGATCCAACCACGGGTCTATCTTACTAACACCGCGCACTCGACTAATCATGTCTTCGTCTTTAAGAATAGTGTACGCTGTCAGAATATCTGGATACTTCAGCGCTTTTGCAAGGAGTAGCGCAGCTTCTGTAGCAAGCTCTCCAGCGGGTCCAAAGAACGCATCTGTACTGCTGGCATCAGTAGCCGCCATTTGAAAGTTTTTAACCAATGTCTTGGCAACTTGACTAGCGCCAGTTGCATCTCGGCAATTGTAAATTAGGTCAACTACATTACAGACGGCTGACTCCTTGTATCCGGGAGCAAAGATAGAGACTTCGTAACCTAAATCTTCTGCTAAAGGTGCAATAGTCTTGGTTAACCCCGGATAGTCTGTGTCCAACAGCATAGTAGACAGTCCTTGGGCGATCGCAGACCTTAATGTTGGTATCGTTACCGTAAAAGACTTTCCTGACCCAGCCCCACCAATAATAGACGTACCTCTAGCTGCATCTGGTAACCAAACAGTATTTTTATCTGCTGTTATTTTACTCTCTTCGCTAATCTTGGGAGAGTTTATCCATAGCGTCACCTCGTCATGGCGTTTACTTTTTAACTGTTGGTGTGATCGCTTGCGAGCAAAGCTCTTATGTTTTTGATTTGCCCACTTTCCTGTCCCAAGTACGTTTTTCCTGTTACCACTAAATATATTGCCGAGTATTACTATAATAAGCAGTGCAGAACAACTGAGTACCAGAAACAGAACATTTGGACTTAGGCCGAGGATCGTATTGTCACTCTCAATTGAGAGCTGCTTAGTAGGGATTTCTTGTACTGAGGCAGTCTGGGCTAAATAGGAATGCATATCCTGGATGATGACAGTTGGCTGCTACTTAGAAGAGAGATCGCGATCTGCTTGGATGGAGGTATTTGCAATCGTTGAATTAGCTAATGCAGTAACTGCCTCTAGCGAGCCACACTCTAATCCAACGTAATACTGATAGCTATCTATACGCCAATACATCCTGGCTTCGGTACAACTAGCTGCTGTAGTCCAAGGAATAAAAAAACCTGGGATATTATCAGTAAGTAGAACTGTTCCTGGTCGATCGGTCGATTGAGGAACATTATCAGGTAATGGCTGAGGAAACAATATATCTAAGTTCTCAACCGGATTCAACGTCTTGTCTGTTATATATTCACCAGAAACTGATCCAAAGTTACAGTAGCTAGCACCTAGACAACTTTCACCATAATCGAAACTGACTAAATAGCGTTTATCAGCATCAGATTCTAGAAATCCTGTCACTACTTCTTCAATGCTGCTATTAACACCCGTTACTTCGCTCGGTAGCAGAATTGGGACTTCCGTCTGCATCTCTTGTAATAGAGCAGAGGTGTTAAAAGGGACTATTGAGTTGTTATCGGCTTTAGTCGGCTGCTGATTAATACTAATCAAGTATATAAGACTAGCAGAAACAAAGCACGCTAATACTACTACCCACCTCTTATTCATAACTACTGCCCTTTAAACACACAACGATCACTTGTCTAACTCACCACATACATGTCAGTTTCTTTCCCTATTGGCCTTGTCCCCAGTCAGATGCAATTTCCGCAGCAGCTTCAGAAGGCACCCCAGCTCTTTCAATATCAGATTGCCGTAGAGCACCTCCACCTTCCTCAACAATCTGAATCTCGTTATCTACTTTTCTTAACAAAGTAACACCGCCAGCAGGATCAAGTGTCCAGTAAACCATTGCATATAATCCGTCACTGGATACACGAACATCCCATATTTCTAAGCTATCTCCATTCGTGGGTCTACTTTCAAGAATAGAACCTACTGCTGTATCGACAAAAGACTGTTCAGTCTCCGTTAGCTGTACCACTATTTGAGAAGTAGTGTTATTAGAAACTTGTGCGTGAATAGGTAAATTCGAGAAGCCAACTACCGTAAACAACGTACAGATAAATAGAATGATTGATTTCTTCATCGACTTAGCCCTTCCAGTTTTTAATTTTCCAGTCGGTATATTCGGCTTGGCCCATTTCCATAATATCCGTCGAAGTCGGTGTCGGATTCCCATTTAAAGCTAGCTCTACTGGAGGAATTAGATATTACACGTGAGCAACCGTCATCTTGGCAAATCCCAATATGCCATTGATCTCCCTCAATTACGATATCGCCTGCTTTAGCATCTCCTCTTGATACCTGTGTTCCCCGGCCATTTTGTAAGTCATACTCAACACCTGGAACCCACACTTGGTTACCAGGTTTAGGATTACCTGGCATTCCACCACCGATAGGTTCTATGCCCGCCCTATCTAAGACTCTATTTACCGCCCATACACAGGCATTCCTACCGGCATCTGGCCCACTACTCGAATCCATTCCATATGACTCTTCAGCAGCTTGGGCAATACGATTAGGCAATTCACCGCCACCTGCTGATTTGCGCTCTGTTTCCAACGTGCTACATTGATTCAGCTTTTCCTCAAATTTTTCTGCGTAACCAGCAATAGTAGCGGCTTTATCAAGACGGTTTACCAACTGTCTTGCATGATAATAGTCCTTCTCTTGGCCATTGATGAAGTAATCGAGACTACGACCCGATTGCGTGAATAGATCGTCTTTCATCCCAGCAACCAGAATCTCAACAGCATATTCAGGCTCCAGTGCTAGGTCTGGATTTCCTACTAGGTCTTGACCAATGACTTTACCCAATCGCCTGTAGTTATCTATGTGGGTTAGTTGAACTAATCCTCTTCCATGCCAACCGCATCCACCACCATAGCTACAGGGCTTACCTGTCTCTTCAATATTAGTGCGCCAGCCAACCCCACCGACTTCGGCTTTCACAGTAGCTAATACATAGGCCAGTTGAGGTTTACTTAACCCATGTTTGTTTGATGATTCTACGACTTTGGGGATTATATAAGCAGCCTCAGTTTGGTGGTGTGATGTAGCAACCGATACCAATCCTTCTAGGCAGTCCTCGTCCATTTTTACCTGCGCCCCGGAAGAAAAAGCGCGATCATAAGCTTCTTCTACTTCTCGAAGCTTTCTTGGTGAGTTCGGACGTTTTTCTTCCCAGCTAGGAGGTGCATCTAAAGGAATCGTCGCACCGCCCAAGCCGTCCCTGACGCCTGTGATGATATCGTCTCCTTCCTTTGTCTCAATCCCCAATGGTACTTCCATAAAGTAAGCAGTACAGCCAAGGTCAATGATGCCACGCTTACACACTCGAAAAGCAAGTCCCCACTCAGCGATACCTGTCTTTTCGTCCGTACTAGTAACTTGAAGTGCAAAGGCTGGCCCAAAAGGGATACGGTAGGCACCGGCTTCATCATACATAGCACCTAGCACACCAAAACCATCTCGTACTCGATGTTCCTTCGTTAGCCATTGTGCGCCTTCCCAACCTGAATCAGTTAGTTCGATATGTGGACACCCGCCGACACAGGCTATTGGCATCCAAACTTGCGTACCGTTGGTTCCTCCACTAACTGATTGGGGTGTTCCACTAAGACCTGAAAATTCTTCCTTCCCAAAAGCAATATCTTGCATCGGAAAGAAGTTTAGTGATGGCATCGCTACAGGGATAGGAAAGGACCCTAATGGCACATCGCCTAAACCTGGCACATCCGATATAGTTTTATCGCCTACGCCCTCAAATTCACCTAATTGACTTTCCTCAAGGTTAGGAATTTCACTAATAGAAACATCTCCTATGACATCACGTACTTCCATCGCGCCAATTTCAGGGTTCGCAGCAATGACATCACCGAGTGTCTGATCGCCTGAAAAGATCTCACCATATTGCGAATACTTTTCTAGTGCAGGAATGTCATTCACATCCCAATGTTCTAAGAAAGGCACATCTTGAAGAAATTCATCCATCGACACGCCTTCGAGGAATTCCAAATTACCAATAGTAATGTCATCGAAGTCAGCTCCTGTGATTTCTTCAATCTGGCCAAGGGTTAGTTCTTCTGCACCTAAACCACTTTCAATATCTCCAACTTTAAGAACATCAGCAGGTGGATCACCAGCACTCCATTCTCTGCTCATGTTGTAATCAACACCTTCGATATCACCATAATCAGGCACATATCCATCTTCAGGCATTGGTGGCATGTCGTTAATGGCCGTATTCAAGATAGCGTAGGCCGTCTGCTCACCTGACGTGGACGCATCTTGAGCGATCGCACTTGGCTGGTGAGTAAAGAAAAGGACAATCGCAAGAATGAGCGAGAGAAGTATATTAAGCACAGTCCTAACGTAAGAAACTTAGGTAAATGAGGCGACTGGCGTGGGTGCATGTTCGACCATTCGCTCTAGCTCAGCTAGTAGCTCGACAGGCACTCCAGTAGCAGCGATTGCTTCCTCAATAGCAATGCCGTCATCAGTCAAAATGAGAAAATTTTCCAATGCTGTCCAAGCACTCGAATCAACATCGGCCAGTCCACGCTCAAGGGCAAGTTCTTTCCCAGCCTTAACTTTTTCTAAATCATAATCTGGCCGTATCAAGCGCAGTAGAGAATCAGTATTGTTGGCATCACTTTGGCTAGTAGGCACCACAGATACAAGAGAAGTGCTGGCTGCTTGTGCAGTAACAAGATTGAGCTGAAACTGATAGATTTGCGGATTGGTACCGCTTCTATTAGTAGTAGAAACACTTACCAATGTAGAAAGACCATTTCCGTCCACGAAGTTAGCTCCTGGCAGATCAAGACTACCGTTAAGCTGAGTGAGGCGAGCTGAGGTAGCAAATCCGCACTGACTCCCGTTATTTTGACTACATAGAGGTCTATCGGTAGCAATGCCAACAATCCTTGGATCATCAATCCAAAGTGATTGAATATACCGGTCGTTTTGAAACTGAAGAACAACGCTATGACCACGAGGAACGGTGATTTCAGAAACGCTGCTCAACGCACGGTTAGAAGGAATTTCTTGGCGTGTCAACGCTTTAGCAACATTTGCCCACGACAAGCAGGCTGTAACGGAAAGAACTGCAAGTAACCGATAATAATGTCTCATAAGCCATAAGTACTAAAGTGAGAAGCTAGTATTCACGTAAAACTGCACAGGCGTCCCTTCTGCCAAATAGAAGATGTCATCGCGAGATCTCAACTCATCTAGTCTGAACTGATTGCGATCTCCCATACGTCCGACCAGTTGCTGACTGCCGCCATCAAGTACAGCGCCTAAAAGGTTGCGATCACCAAATTCAGTAGATGAGCTACTGCCAAAAGCCCCATTGGTAATTACCTGACTATCAGGGCGAGTAAGGATTTCTCCGATACCGCCAAGAGCACCAATTGCGAACATTTCAAAATCATTGGCTGCGATATCACCACCTATATCTCCAAACCGTTTTGCAATCAGCGGATTGCCGCCTTCACCATGAATAGAAACATTCTGATAGTCAACGGGAAATACAGCTCCATCCACCATTAGACCTACAGCAGCTAGCTCAGCGTAGCCAGAGCCTTCGTCAATGCTAACTGGCTGTACAACAACAGAAGAACCCGTTGGAATAGCGACTGCCCCACTCGCATCTAGGACATCCTCATCTAGAGCAATCATGTATTGATTACCTTCACCTAGCCAACTGATTGGAGTAGTTACCGTTGCACTGGCTTTCTGACCCATCGGTATAATTGAGGTGCCTGGATGGATCAGACCTGGAATATTACTGGTCCTCGTACTCGTCGGAATACGAGACATCTCTGCATGGTAAGAATCTACAACCTCATCGGTCTCAAAACTGGCGGCATTTTGCAACTGATACTGAGGCTGTTGAATTGATTCAGCAGGGGTAACAGCAACTTCTTCAATAGCCTCTAATGCAGGCATATGACCAAAGACGCCTGCATTAGAGGCAGAAAACCATGCAGCCTGTGGATCAACTGGCTCAGTAGCTGATACGGACGGAGGCGCTGCGGCAACGCTCGGCGTAGAACGAGCCGGGGCAGAGATACGGGGTGCCGGTCGAGGTGCTGGTCTTGGCGTTGGTCTAGGGGGTGCTACTGGTCGAGGTGCTGGTCTTGGTACTGGAGGAGCTGTTGTCCTAATCGCAGAAACCGGCCTGGTTGGTGCAACCGGGCTAGTAGCATCATCTTCTGTTTCCTTTGATCCCTCGGTAGGTGCTATCTCTATTTCGTTGCTTCTATCTACTTCAGCCAACCGCTGTTCCTGTTCAAGTAAAGCAACCTCAGCATTCAACGCATCAATTTCATCAGCTTGACTCTGGCTAAATGCTTCACTACCCTCTTCTCCTAACGTAAGTTCAGAAGTCTCTGCTTCGTTAGTCTCTTCAACAACCTGAGTTTCTTGACCACCACCTAGGAAAAGGACAAACGTAACGACTCCCATAAAGAGAGCCCCGCCGATACCAAGTCTGAAGTATGGATTTCTTGAAAGTGGAATGCTATCATCTTCAAGATCTTCTTCCTGCGAGATATAGTCATCATTATTGATAGACTCATCATCCGAAAAAGAAGATTCAAAAGATTGAAAATTGGTACGCTCGACTAATCCTAGTTCAGTCTCGTCTTGAATAAAATGGTTATCCGTAGTCATAATCTAAGTCCTGGAAGAGTGTAGTTATTGGACGAAGGACTATTCCATTTGCAGATCCTTCATTCCTATAATTTGCAAACCCGCCCGTTGAGCAGCATTTAGTGCTATAGCTAACTCACCAAACTGGGTAACATCATGAATAAGCGGTTCGTCGATCGGTCTGACTGTCACCCGCTTGTTGTAAGGAATAGTGTCAATTTCACCTTTCCCCAGTCGATAGACCTTCAGGTTGCCAACGACATCGACAGTCCAAACACCTGTCCATCGCTCTTTCTCATCGTTGACAGGCACGGGATTTCTAATGTAGTCAAGCTTTAGGATAATTTCTTCAACTCCTGTAAATACTTCAGGCGGAGTCATCTGAGCTAACTTCTGCCTAAATTCATCGGCGAAATTTGACTCTAGGGACTCACTGGCCAAGAAAGCTGTTTGCGTGATTGCGCCCTGATCATCCCCAAGATCAACCTTGACAGGAAGAGCCTTCTGCCTTTGCGGATCTAGCGATGATACTTGATCATCACCTACCCCGTAGGAAGTCATCGTCATCAAGTAGTAGAGCGTCCTACCAACATAACTTCTGATAGTAACGGGAGAGCGATACTCCGGATCTTCTAAACCAATTTCTATAGTTTCTCCTGAAGTTGTTTGAACCAAAGAGGGAAACTCTTTTCTTGTGATCTGCCGTGTATAAAGCAGATTAATAAAGATAAATAGGATAGAAGCAGTCGATAAGCAGACGCTTATAAGAACAAGAATGTATAGATTCCCGTTTTTCCCTAGGGCTAACTTTGGCTGTTCAATTTGATCTTTTAACCTAATCTGTGTCATTGTTAACCTCCTCCGATTAACCCTTTCCCAGCACTAGCACCAACATTAACAACAGCCATTGAAACCGCTGCAATACCTGCCATGATGCCGTTAAAAATAGCAATACCGCCCCCAGCAGTCATCAGTCCGGCAACGCCAATCACACCGAATGAAAGTAGCATTAGATCCGTTGTTCCTGCGCCGGGGCCTCTTTCATATAGCATCGAAACAATTACAGAAGTAGCAATATTTAAGTTGATCTTGAATAAGCCCAGGGTCATGTAGCCTACGGCCCAAGCGACTAAAGCCCCACGAGTTCCAGGGTAGAAAGCAAGTGCTAATGGGACTGGGGCAATCAGCGCCGTTAGCAACCAACTCAGCTCAACTACGTTTTGGGCCACGTAGTTCATCCCTGAGAGCAACCCTTGAGTTACCATTGAGGTACCTGCGTTATAGAGATAGCCCCCTACATAAGCCGCTGGGCCTAATGTGGCTGCAACTGTCGCATCCTTAGCCGCTTTTGTAGCAGCTTTAAGAGGTTCATCAATGATGCCTTGAGCAAATACTTTTAGTTTTGCTCCAAACTTTCCTAAAGGGTGAGCGTCTTCAAACTCTTTGATTGCAGCAGCGGCGGCGACGTTTGCTTCTTCTAGGCAATTCTTAAAAGCTTGGTTAGTCGTCATCCCATCGCACTGCGAGCGAATCTCGCGAACTTTATCTTCGCTCATACGATAATCAAGAATTTCTGCCAAATGACTCTCGTACTGTGAGCTTTGATTTGTAGCTTCTAGGACTAGTCTATTTTGGTAGTTAAAAATTGCTCTGATCGCTAAGGTGGTCTGACGCAGCACGAAAGCTTGATTGGAGTACAGCACCATGACTAGAATGACGACTGATGCCGCCTGCTGCCAGCCACTGGCCATGCCGTTACGCGCCATGTTCCTAATCGCGTTGGCTCCCCATAGAATTACGGCTGGACCAGCAATGTAGCGAGAAATATTCATCGCTGCAACAAATTCTCCGCCCGCTGTCCCAATCTTGTTATTCCACATCAGATCCCAATTCTTCGCAGTCTCTTGAGAAAGGTGGTTGGCGCAGCTGAGAGTATAGCTATCCTTTGTGAAAGCTGTGCCTATGCAGTCATTGATTGAAGTTTGACCTATATAGTGGAAAGGTGCTGATAAGTGTAGTAAATGGAATAGATCAACCATAGCGTCTACCTCATCGCGCCTAACATTCTCAAACTTCTTTCGCTTTCGACGCGCAGAGATGACGCTTGCGAGAGCTTCTTTTGCGCATCTTCTGAGGCTTGATTGTTCAAAGTTTTCAGTGAGATTCCATTTGCAAATACACCATCTCGCAGCTCCTGAGACACTTGTAAATCCATACTACTAACTTGTGTCGCTAGTGCATGCTGCGTATTTGCTTGAGCTGCAAACTGAGTAGCTTGAGCTTGCAGCATATTCATTCCCGTTAGACCTTCTTTGATCGTATCTTGGGTAGAGGTTTGCTTCCTTGTGGTATCTCCCATCATTGACGCAGCTTCTAGCTGTTTCGCAGCCATTTCCATCGACTCATTGCCGATCGTTCCACTTGCTTTACTTGAAACTTGAGCCGCAGTATGTCGTGCCTCTGTGACCTCCTGCCCTTTTTTTGACAGTCCCTTATTGGTCACTGCTGTTGTAAGAAGTTCTAACGCCTGGACATCTTGCACCAGCGTAGTATTAACGTTTGGAGTAAATAGATTGAGATTGCGCTGACCCTCACTCGCATCATTGGCGGGTAGTGGACCGTCTAGAGTTGCCACATCGCCATAAGTTCGTTCCTGAGAAGACTTAAAAATGTCTTCTAACGCTTTCTCTGGTTCAGGAATTCCTTGAGCGCCAATTGAGCTGTCACCACCTAGAACAGTAGGCAAACCTATCTTGGCTAACTCTTCCTTAAGTACTTGTGACAGAATATCTTGAGGACGCTGTTTACCCGTAATTACTCCTTTGATTTCTTCAGGCATATTAATCTCATTGCCGATCTCCTCAAATATGCTGTCAAAGACTGTCCCACCGATATCACAATTCTGGTTGGTATCGGGCGCAAAGTTCATAATGACTATGCCACAAGCCACGTCATAGCCATCACTACCCCCTAGAATGCTTTCTATCTCACCAAGCATTCCTCCAAAGCCACCCGAAAGAATACCGTCCAGCATTCCCCCGCCGCTATCAGAGAATACAGACTCAAAGTCGTAGAAGGTACCGCCACCCCCACCACCGCCTCCAAAGATAGGGTAATTATCCATTGGGAGGAGGCTCGCAGATGCCATCCCAGCGAAGAGGCAGGTGGCTCCTGTGGCTAAGAATAGTGTTCGTCTTTGTCTTTTAGCTAGCCAACGCATAATTTTCTTCTACTTTGTCTAAATGAACGGTAGGTTTAGCTGTGGTATCGACATCAGGTACGGCAATTGCCCGATTTTCCTGTGCTGCTAGAATGAACTCTTTGGCAAATTCTTGTAGTGCCCGAGTAGGGTTGTCAGGATAAGCCGCTAAAAAGGCTTCCTTTGCCACTTCCTCTTCAGGATTATTGGCAACTGCTGCCAATAACAGAGGCGGTGCATAGCTGCGAACAAAGGTAATATCGTCGTTATCGATAATCATCCAACGGCTGTACAGTTCTGCGATCTTAGGAAAGAACTTCTTTGAGGCATTCTGTCTGATATATTCAGAAGGGATATCCAAAATGCGTGTGTAATGCTTGGCATCTCCAGGTTCTATCCGGCCAATCACTTTAGTACCAATGTTGGCTAAGATCTCGTCTCCAAAGCGAGACTTGGCAATCGAGGCAGGGGTTTGTAGTGCCATCATCAGCCGGATGCCAGATTTAAAGCCGTTCGCCGCTATTTTGGCAATCTGTTCCATCAGCGAATCGAACTTAGAGAGAATTGAAGCTTCGTCCATGAATAAAATAGACACGGGGGCCGAGAGCGTTCTGCGCATGGCAGCAGCAGCGGCTGAAGCCATTAGAACAGCCGCATCGTCATTGCTTGATATTCCTTTAAATGCAAATACAAGTAGGTTGGCATCTCTGGGAATAGATGTTGGCTGGCTAAGCGATCTCCCTACAGTAGTCTCGACAAAGGCGCTGTAGCGCAGTCTGATCTCATTGATGAGCTTAATGTGTTCAGGTGCAACTGTTTCAGTAAACTCTTTTAACGTAGACTCCGTACAGAGTTTGGTGAAGTCATGCAGTGTTGGCACATCGCGCCATTCAGGACTGCCTATCTTTGCTCCAATCGCAGCCTGAAAACGACGGTTGATATCGGGCATTCTATAAAACCGATTCATCAGGTTACTTAAGATATCCCTAGCAGTTCTCTTTTCTTGGTCTCCGTCAGAGGCATTTGGCCCAAACATGATTATCATCAATAGGTCTAGTACATAGTCCTTTGTCGCAATCATACGGTTTTCTAAAGCTTCTCCACTAAAGGCGCTTAGATCCGGTAGCTCCAGAAAATTATTGGCTTCCTCAGCGATATTAAGGTAAGCACCGTGCTCACCCGCTAGCTTTGCAATGGGACCGAAAGTACTGTTCCCGTCTTCTTTTGGGTAGTCAACGACTACCATAGGTACTTGCGAACACATCGCAATAAGTAAGATAAAAGAGAACAAAACTGACTTACCGGCCCGAGTTTTGGCTAGAAACAGAATGTGTCGCTGAACGTTAATGATGTCTAGATAGAAAGGTGTTCCCTCATCTTCGGTAACAAACTCTAACCCTTTGGTATCTGGACTAGTTGCCTTAACAATGGGTAGAAAAGCAGGAATGGAGCTGACATTAAATGACCTAGTTCGATCATATGGGCTAAATAGTGGTCGTTTGTAGCTAAGCTGTGGGAAACACTGGAGCCAGGTTAATGGGGTATAGTCTTGTTCGATTTCTAAGGTTGCCGGCGACGGGAACTTACTGACTAAACGCCTGCAAAGTATATTAAGCTCTTTCTTACTACGCGCTGAGACTAGAAAACATAAGCTCATTCGCATTGGAATGTTACCACTATAGAGAGCTTCTGCGGCTGCTTCAGCTTCAGCTTGTAGGCTTTTTGATCTTGTAGAAGGAAGTCCTCTTTTGTTAGCTAGACTGATCGCATCTTGAGCTTGCCGTTGAAGCATCTCGACATTCTTTTCCGCAATCATGCGAGAGGCTTTAGTCAGCGTAAACACAATTTTATAGTCATGCAGCCCCCTGGTCTTGTCGTAGAGATACTTCAACGCATGCTTGGGGCTTTTCCAGCCGCTAGGCTTGTTTCTCAAAGTAACAATACCCGTAACGCGCTGTTTCCCATCCAACTTAGTTTGATAAACGTAATCTCTCTTTGCTCTTGGCACGTTAGATTGACGCTCAAATAGCCAAGAAGTAAGATGGATGTCATCTTCCATTTGATAATGGAGGCGCTCTCCATCCCACTCCATAATTTGGGGAATAGGACGAACAGGCGTGTCATTAAATTCTCGCCACTGCTCATTCACAAGTGCCTCCACGCTCATTGGCGTTACTGGCAACTGCATTTGGTCTAGAACATTAACCCAGTCCTCGTAAATTGCCTGCGCATTCGTGAACAGTTCGATAATCTGCTCTGACTGTTCCCGTACCGCTTCCCCGGTGATCTTCTCCCAAACACCTGCAACAGTTTCTATCCCTTTTTTTATAAATGCTTCGCTTTTGTCCTTAGTGAAGGCTGATTGGGTAGACGTTGCGGTCACATAGATAGTCAGCGTTTTGCGCTTGTACTTAGAACGAGCTAAGTTAACTCGATCTTCAAGGCCCATATTAATAAAGTATTCGCCAGGGCTTGCTGCACTCTTTACCATCTCAGCAAAAAGGGGTGAAGGTGCCTTCCTATATAAATCTCCGAAGTATTGCAACCTAGGCTTATTATCGGGAACCACAGACTGTATGAAAGTCATAGATTCGTTATCAGGAATCGACTTCAAGGCATTCTGCAAGTATTCAACGGCGGTATCAAACTGTTCTTCACTTTCGTTTGGAGAAAAACTCTCCACCATAAACCCAAACTTAAATTGATAGTCCTGTCCATTTGATTGCAAGGCCGCACCCACATCTCCCTTCAAAGGAAGAAAGCGCACATAGTCCTCTAATTGAATGTGATCTTCAATGCGATCTTTTAGCTTTTTTCCGCCGGGCAGCTTTATGCTCCCGGCCTTTAATTGCTTTTTCATTGCGATTAAGTGTGAATGGGATGGCTTGAATGTCGCTGCGAACCCAATCAGGTTGCTTACGAAACTTTGCTATTAGTCGCCAACCCTCCTGTCCGAAAAGAAAGAAATATAAAGCGATGCTGACGATGACTACAGCAAGGATTGAATAAGGGGATAGCTGTAATATGTACGCGATAAATCCAGTGCTAGTCCCTACCATTAGTAGAGGCATGATGATAGCAACGGGCAGCGAGAATATTCTTGGTTTAGAATCCAAGACTTGACTGACAACTATGCGCTTTGTTGGATCTGTCATAGGGTCTAGGAAATTCGCACGAAATTGAGGCTAAACAACTAAGCGTAGATCTGGTTCATTAATACGCCAATGAAAGCGATGAATACGATGGCACCACCCATTGTTGTAATCCAAGGCATCCAAGCTTCAGCCCCTCGATTCATATTTGCTAAGGCCATAGAACCTGTCCCAATTGGAATCGCGATGAGAATGAATTCGAGCAGGCCAAAGAAAATACCAATAATCTTCGGAGTGGTAAATGCCGCGTTAGTTAGATCTGTTTCAAGGGCAGTCCTAGCCGGATCTAAAATCAGCGCATGAACAGGGTCTGACATTAGGCACAACGAAACGATAATCGTCGCAATAAGTACCCATTTCTTGACCTTCGCCGAATTCCCTGTAGTCAACATACGTTGAGCAGTAGATACAATTTGATTACACATAACAAACCTCCAGTAACAACAAAACGAGGATCAAAAATCTATGGGAACCATTGTGCATGAGGAAAACCAAAGTGGAAAAAATTGCACAACTTCTTGTGAAAAGTAAGTATTCCTCGGAAAAAATTGCACAGCTTCTTGTGAGAAACAAGTCTTTCCCAGAGAAAATTGCACAGCTTTTAGTGAAAAGTGTGCAATTTCTGTAAAGTTCTATAAACAGTCTAGTTGAGCCATTTTTTCTCGCTATGATTTTGGCTTATTTACTCTCTATGTCAATCATGAGCGATTCAATAGCAACTCCTTGCTTTGAGACTAAAGAATTAGAAACCCTCTTCAATCGATACGTAGAAACGTTGCCGCAAAAAAAGGCAAATGTAGTAGGTCATCTTCTATCTCTTATCTTTAGCTTGGAAAGGCAGTTTGATAATGACCCTTCTCAGAACCTTCAGGATGTCAAAACGTTTCTACAGCGAATTGACTGGAAAAGAATTAGACGAGTTCAAAGCACCTTAGAAAACCATCCACTCACCCGGCGAGCAACTACTACGGACCTGCTACTCGCAGCGATCAAAGCGGGGCTCTCTCAGCTTGAAGAAAGCGATGAATTATTCTAATCTGCTCAGTTGTTAACGTCCCTGATCGAGGTGTTGTGATCGCTGCCATTGCTGTGCTAGCTCTTTGCCAAGCAGCGCTTTCATATAGCGGTGGGTTGCCGCTTTGCCTTTAGTACGTTGGATTCGCTTAGCTACCGGACCTTGACGGAGCATCAGTGCAATCTTTTTAACCTCTATTTTTGATAGTGTTCCGTTCTTTGAATAGATCGCTTTTTGGATGGCCTGCTGTGCAATCCACTGATCGCATGTCCGCACGTCACCACCGGGATAAGCAGATGCATATTTGCGATATAGGCTCTGATAATTTTGGCCTTTTTCTACACCTTTGCTAGCATCTCGTCGTTGAATGGCATCTCGTCGCCGGAGAGAGGCTCTCTTGAATAGTTGTCTCCTAGAACGTTGTGCTATTTTGCGTAGCTTTTTTTTGCTAGCGGTGTACAGCTTCAAAGCGGATTCTGCCCGTGATACAGCAACATACAGAGCTTCTTTACTTAAGCTGCTATCAATGTCAGCGAATACTCGCTTAGCGGGTTTCCCCTGGTTGCTATAGGGTGTACTCACTAGCGCATAGTCCAGGTACTGTGTTTCAGTGAGATCTACTGTTTTAACACTGTCCTTACTATCCCTTATCGTTGCCATTCCTGTTTCGCTAATCGATTCAATCGTCACCATTTGGCCGTTACGCACTCCTTCAACCGCTTCGTTGCGTGTCCAACGAAGCTGCTCGCCTTGAGCAATCGGCAACGCTTGGATTTCGTAAGCTGTTTTATCTACGCAGGTGGCCGGGTCAAACAAGAACGTCTCTCCTTCCGGGCTTTGTAGCGTCAGTCGATTGTTTTTTATATCGCGACCGACAACCTGATACTGAACGCGGCGCTTCATTCCATAACGGCGATAGTCTCTCACGGGTACGACTACATCTTTTAGGCGGTACGTAGCAGCATACTTTAGCTGCGGTTTGGTGTAATCTAGCGGCCTTAGCGACTTCATCTCAAACGCATCGCGGCCTAATCGGTTTTCCTCCTGTAGCGTGGATCTAATCTGAGCGGTTAAGGCTAGCCGCTCATTGTTCGTTCCGCTTAGTATCAGCGTGTGCGCTCTAGCTTCAGGAGCTAAGGTCGTATAGTCACTAGTGATTGCGCTATGGCGTTCTTCACTAGTGTTGATCTCATATATCATTCCAGCGCGGTCTAAGCGGCTGATGCCTTCTAGCTGCTCACCTGCGGCTAGGCAGACCACAGCAGCGCGAAGGGCGTCCGTCTTTTGTCGGCGGGACTCTTCTAGATGGCAGGTTTGAATACCTGCTAGCTGTAACGATTTGAATGGGTTGCCTGCTTCTACGGCGGATAGCCAACGAGTATCGCCCACTAGAATGACGCGGGCATTGTCCGCTTTAGCCTTCTTCAGCAGCGCATAAGTATCTTTAGCACTCAACAGACTCGCTTCATCAATTATCCAGATTGCTTTCTTTTCAACATTGTTCTGGCTCTGGCTATGGAGTAGGCAAGAGACTGTATTGCTTGCAATATTGGCTTCTTCAGCGAGAATACTAGCAACTTGAGCACTAGGTGTATAGCCAGTCACTTCGTAGCCTGCATTGGTAGCAAGCTGGGCAACTAACTTCAGACTATAGGTCTTACCCGCACTAGCAACCCCCTGCCAAGCAATATATTGGTCTGTGCTGGTCGCCGTATCTAAGATCGCTTGGTACTGCCCTGCGCTCAGCGTCGTTTCTGACGCTGTTAGCTGCTCAACCTCTGCAGCACTGCCTATCGCTCTCATCTGCCCCTGAGCGCTAGTCATGATTGCAATTGTGGCGTTCTCTCTATCGATAGCGGCCTCTGTGGTGAAGCGGTCTTTGACCGGGACTAAGCCAACTGAAACCATTGCACTTTGTAGATCAGAAAAAGACTGTTCCCCGAGATGATGTTCAAGAGCAAACCGTTCCGCTTTCTCCCGCTTGAACACACACACTCTTTCAGTGGCATGGTTGACGCCATCTGTGGCGGCTTGAATAGCCTGTTTGCTGACTTTGTTTTGATGGCTATCTCGTTTGCTCAAGACTGCTTTGGGATAGCGGGTAGCTGCATCTCCTCGGCTGCAATTGCATCTTCCCATCCACTTAACAACACCTCTCTTGGAACGCTCCGTTTATGTACTCGGGTAGCTAATGTCGCTCGTTTCTTCTGCGCGGCATGTAGGGGCTTACCGCCGTTATCCTTCAAGGTAGCTTCCCAGCGCTCGATATACTGCTCTATCTGCTGGCTGCGGGTACTAAACAGCCTTAGTAGCTGCTGGTCATAACCTTGGCATTCAAATAGACCGTTACCCCGTCGTTCAATCTCATATCCTAGTTGGCGCAACTGCACAGCTAGTTCGTTCTGATAGATCTCTCCGAGTAGCTTTTGGTTGGCTACGATCTCATCGTTCGACAGGCTTTGCCACTTACTGCTCTCTAGTTGAGTGGAATTAATCACGACGCAGTGCGTGTGCAGTTGTGGGTCTTGTTCGCGGCTCATTTCATGCCGGAAGGTGGCGGCAATAATGTTATTCGTGTTCACTCGTTCGCGAATGCCGGGGCCGCGTCTCACTCGCGTTTGCGCGTAGCGGTTTTCGAGCACGGTTAGCGCGGTGGTGACGGCCTGGTCGTGGGCAGCGATGACGCGCTTATCTTTTTGAATCAAGGCGGCGATACTGACGCTCTTTGGAGCGCTAAAGGTGTAGTCGGTGGCGGCTCGGTGTTTCTTCGGGTCTATGTAAGTCGAGTGCAACGAGGCTCCGTTAGGTCTCTTGCCATGTAGGAGTTGTTTGAATACCTCCGCATCGACGGTGCCCTCTAGACCTAACACTGTAGCTCCTTTACCTTGCCATTGAGTATCACTCTCAATGCCGGGATCTCCTTTCGTGTAGTAGTCGTCTTTCTCGTAATAGCTTTCCGCTTGCGCGGCGCTGATGTTGGCATAGGAAAGCATAGTTGTTGATAAAGATAAAAGTTCCTGGAGTAGCTGTGAGAGTCGCTTGCTTTAGTTGAAGGTCGAGCAGCTCAAGATTTCTATCCAGATTAGACTACATTTACCTGTTTTTTCAACTGATCTATAAGAATCTCCGAATCATGCGTGGAGCAAGTGTCCTAGAGATAAGTAGCCCATATCGGGAGTCATGTCTGAACAATCTACGAAGCCCACCCCAACTTTCTTTTAGACCCCGCGAAAACGCCCAAGGTGGGCGCAGTCAGAATGGCTGAAACTACTGAATTAGCAGGACTAGCGGGGTCGGCTTATTCTCAGACAAAGAACGAAGTCAGTTTCCTGAGCTTAAGTCGGGTGAGGTGATTATTGGTGATTATTGGTGATTATTGGTGATTATTGGTGATTATTGGTGATTATTGGTGATTATTGGTGATTATTGGTGATTATTGGTGATTATTGGTGATTATTGGTGATTATTAATTATTAAAGTAGACTAAAGGTGATTATTGATGATTAAAGTAGACTAAAGTAGAGTTTGCTAAAAAGGATATTCAAGTAACGATCACTGATTTGAAGCGAAGTTCAGTGACGCTAACAATTGTGACAAGTTAATAATCATGTCTCCTCAAACCAAAACGCAGAAGT
>NZ_DS989907.1:76904-156025 GCF_000155595.1 Synechococcus sp. PCC 7335
TAGAAGGGTTCGACTTAGAGAAGCAGCAGAGAATAGCAGCTTATGCTTTTGAACAAGCGGGCAAAGGGTAATGAGCTTTTGAAGGCCGCTTGTTCCAGGTAAGCAACTTTTTAGTTAGGTGTATAAGAGTTACGAACAAAAAATTATTCAGTGAGCAACAGCTATGACCATTCACATCATCACAAGTGGAAAAGCGAATGTCGGTAAATCATCTTTTGCAGCAGCGCTAGCGACCGTAGGTGCCAATGCTGGCGCAAACCCCTCTCTCATCGATGCAGACGACGAGAACCAAACGCTCTATAAGCTATATGGGAAAGGAGTCCCAAGAATTAAGCTCTCTGATGATGAATTATACGAGGCACAGCCAGATACAATTTGGTACAAAGCACTGCAAACTGGTAGGGATGTCATTGTCGATCTGGCTGCACAAACAGATAGTCATATTAACCGCTGGCTAGATGATAGAGGCATCTTAGAAGCCGCAAAAGACAACAACATAGGAGTGATCAAGTGGTGGTTAGCTGATTTAGATCCTGATTCGTTCGAGAGATTAGATACGCTCTGCCAGCGCTACAGGACTGATGAGATAACGCATGTGTTAGTCAAAAGTCATTTCAGAGGTCGTCCCTCACTTTGGGCGGAGACTGAAGCCGAAAACAAAAATATTATTACAGCGAAGGAAAACGGCCTTAAAAGCATTGAGTTTCCCAAAATGTTCATTGGGATAAATGATAGGCTTCGAGCTAACAATCAAACCTTCTACGAGGTCTTGCAAGACAAAAAGCATGAAAACATTGATATGCTAAACCGTTCGTCAGTGATCAAATGGATAAAAAGATGCACCGAGCAGATAGAGCAGGTTTATCAATTCACTCCGGTCAAGGTCGAGACACAAAAGGCAGAGGGTGAGACAAATGCTACGCCAGAGAACAAAACGGTAGGAACTAAGGTGCAGAAACCAGATGGAGATAAAGGTAAGTCGAAAACTGGTGCTCCAGACAGCAAAAAGAATGAGCCTGTTCAGACAAAGGCAAAGTGACAGAGGTTGACACTCCCACCCATGAATGGGCGAGATTCTCCCGTCTAGGCAGACATTGGGAACAACGTGAGTTGTTGTGCTGACTGATTCATGGAGTTAAGGGGATTATCAAATACCCCATCCGCTGAAGCCACAACGCCCATTACAGACGCCGCTTCTTTTAGAATCAACGGACACGAAAAGCCATCCCACTGGGCAATATTAACGGCAGCATTCCAATCAGCATTGCACTGATAGCCATTGGCACCAGTGAACGTATGCCCATTGCGCTTGCCATCCAATTGCCCCGTCCGATGGTCGCTCTTCGATGTGTAGGCAGCAGGTCGCTTGTTTACCTGCCTGCCTGCTAAAGCCATCTTATAGACCAGCTTTGTTTCTAAGTCGTAGTACGCCCAGGTGTGGCGAGAAGTGCCAGCATCAGAACGGTTCATCTTTCGCTGCTTCGACGTTTGCCGGATATTAGAGAGATCTTCTAGATATAGATCTGCCTTCTGTGACTGCGCGAAGCGGACAATCCGACGACTGATGGTGTGATTGACTTCACGCATCCACCGCGACTCACGCCGCTCTAGTTTCTTCACCGCTCTGTACTTGCCAGCCGCTTGCAGTTTACGCCGCAACTGTTGGAACCGCCGACGCCGATGCTTTACATCAACACCTGAGAAGAACAGGCAGCGCCCGCTTGCAGTTGCGGCGACGGCTAGATTATTCTGGCCCCGGTCTACGCCGATGCGCTGAGTGCTTTTTTTCTCGGGAACGTCCCGAGTGATAGAAAGCATCGCGTACCAGACGCCGCGTAGCTGCATTAGCTTCAGAGATCCTTTCTCAACGTCGCCGTTGATGATGTCGTCTAGCTGATCTATAAAATGCGGATGTACTGCAATAGGCACCCGCTTAACACCCTGCACCGTTGGGAAGCTAACAGAGTAGGTAGTGCCCACTTTGGCCACTTTCCAGTTCTGTTTGTTCACTTCTGGCCAAAACACTTTGAACGCTTTGGCCCGCTTGCCTGCCTTACCTTTCAGAATGCGAATCACCTGATTCGATAGAGCAGACTTTAACGGCGTGACAACTTGCGCTGTCGTCAGCTTCTTGCGCTCAGCGTGAGGCACCAGCAATAACTCATTCGCCAACTGCGTTGTCGCTGCTGTCGTTTGCCCAAACATATTTGCTTTGGCCTGATTGAGGTCAAAGAACTTGAGTTTTAGCGTCGTCGTCACTGGTGTCATTGGTCTATCATAACAAGCAGTAGACCAAGCTAGTGTGGAGATATGGGGCAAAAATATAGGCATGAGAACACATCTGTTTCGTTCCTTAACTATCATTTTGTCTGGACAGTTAGGCGTCGAAAGAAGCTACTTAATGGAGACTTAGACACTAGGCTCAAAGCACTTATACACGAAGCTGTATCAAACATAGACTGCAAGGTGATAGCGCTAGAGACTCACTATGACCATGTTCATCTATTTGTGAACGCCATCCCTAACCTGGCACCCTCGCAAATCATGCATAGAGTCAAAGGGTATTCTTCTCATGTGTTGCGTGAGGAGTACCCTTGGATTAAAACTAAGCTGCCTAGTCTATGGACTCGCAGCTATCTTGTGTCTACTGCTGGCAACGTTTCGGGCGATACAATAAAGCGGTACGTTGAGGAGCAAAAGACCCGATAGAAGCAAGATTGCTCGCTATCGCTCACCGTCTTATTTACCACCTCTGAAGAGAGTGGTTTTTACGACGATTTCTGTAAAGAGACTATGTGAAGGTCACGGTATCTGTAATGACGATACTTACTTGCAACCATAAGTACCAAAACAGCTTACGAATAGAAAGGTACTAGACTAACCAGCAGCTGCTTAACTCGATGGCGATCGCGTGTTGACGACAGTAAAACAGCCCCCCATCAGTATAGGAAACTGATAGGGGCTGTTAGCTGTTAGAATGCGTTCGCACCAAGACCGAACATAACAGTCTTGGTAAAGACCCGATCGTAAAACGTTCCATTTCGCAAGTCGTTCTCAAACCATTCTGGTAGAGAAAAGTCCTCAACTTCCATATCGCAAAAGCTGTCGTAGAGTGCTTCGATAAACTCTCCTGCCTCGTGATACTTCTTTTCGCCTTCCTCTAGTCGAAGCAACAACGGGTCAAATTTATCGGACCAATCGCACCTAGCAACGAAGGCGAAAAAGCTTAGCAGTGTAGAATTCCAACCTACAGCAACTACGCAGGAACCACCGTGACTATGCAGATCGTAATCTTCGGTGAACAAGTAACTGCAATCTTCTGGAAGGAGCTTATAAAAGTTGTCCGGGTATTGAATCATCATAGCTTTGCCTTAATGTGGATTACGAGAGTAGCCTCGTTCATCACATCTATGCGCAGCACGATCAATCGTCTTTTGTAGACTCATATAGATAGCAGAAGGTACTAGATCAGCTTCAAATGGATAGCGTCAAAGATCGCTTTTGCTAGTGATTACCGTTCTTGTCCTCGACTTTGGCTGGTAGTCAACTCTTTGGTATTTGCGGTTACCTTAGCAGTTTTATAAGCAGCGATCGCTTTTTCAATTCTGTCTTTATCACTGGTTCTGACTACACAGTTAGCACCTCGAAAATCAGCAGGCGCTTTGGCTTCAAAGTTACTAGACTCGAAGCGATAGGCAGCAGTAGTCTCTTTTCCGGCGGTTAGGATTCGCTGCTGTAGCGATTCATCACCGAGCGCTTTTGCAACGTTATACCATTGTCTTAGTTCGTTGCTACTTGGACGGTAGATGTCATCGGCAGGAGGGAAGGCAACCACGTTGCCGTTTACATAATCACCTACTGGAGACATCTTCAGTCCCCACAGCGGTTGACCTGCTACTTTACTTAGCTCCATTAATCTATCTAAGTGTTCAGGGCTTTGCTTTTCGAGAGATGACCAAAGCCTTCTATAGTTCTTATCTTGCACTTGCTCTGGCGTAATTAGGTATTGACTGCCCACATCGAAAGCAACTTTGTGACCGTTCCCTTTGACAATTCCTCTATCGCCTTGTTTGAAGCCATAGTCAGCATAAGGTTCACCCAAGTGCGTACTATGTACCCTGCCATAATTCCGCATGGCTTCTACGCAAGAGCTAACGGGCAACGGATTTTGGTCTTCTGCGATACGCAACGATTCGGGTGTGATGATTGGTCTACCTGTAATCGCAATTGGCGCTAAAGATGGCGTTGTCTCGGTTGAAGTTATCGGGCTTGACTGTTCTGGAGAAGAGGCGATCGCGTCCGGCGGCTTCACCTGCGATGACAGTTTCTGGTTTTGCCCTTGAAGAGGTACCAGCTCGCGCATCTGAGAGTAATCTTCTGCGCTGATAGTGACATCGGCATGTCTATAGGCTGAAGGTGGATCGAAGTCAAAGCCAGGCGCATTAATATCTTCTGCGCTGTCTACCCACCGTTGTTTTAGAGATTGCTCCACCTCTAGAATTCTGAAAAGTTCGGCGCTTGGACAACCTTGCTTTGATGCTGCATTGAACCACTGATCAACTTCTTCGTAGGAAGGCGAGTAGCCAGGAGATTGCTGCGTTTCTACTGTTGCTGTAGCATCTGATGCTTCTAATGAAGAAGCAATTTCGGCGCTTGCCGTCTTCAGCCCAGAACTTTGGTGAAGCCCATCCCATAGTTCACCAGAAGGCTGATGTATTCGGCCTAGCTTGTACTCACCGAGCGGTTCTACAGTCAGCCCCCATAGAGTGCTACCGTTCGCCTGCGCTTTGCTAATCCGATCGTATAAAGCAGCGGCAGACGCCCTTTCCTTATCGGCCCAATGCTCGATATAGCCTTCTGTCTCTAGCGCCTCCTGCGTAATGCGATACTGCTTGCCGACTTGCATTGCAATCTGTTGCTTCGCATCATCAGGAGAGGGCACCACTACAATATCTCCCTCGCGGACTCTATAGACAGCGTAGGGCTCTCCTTCCAAACTCATATGGCTACGGCCCTGCGCTAGTGCATCGAACTGAGCTTGAGTTTGCTCGATGGCTGGCAGATCAAGCACCTGCATGTTGAGTACCGCAGCGCTGGTATTGTTCTTCGAGAAGTGCGCCATGTAGGTTTTCCCGGCTGGCAGCGCTCGGCTATCTTTAGAAAAAGCACCGACAAATAAGCGATTGCCATCGGGTTTAACGACATAGACCGTAGGCAATGTGACCGTGGTTTGAACGCCCTTCTCTTTCTTCACAAAGTTATCTGTACTGATCTGAATAGTGTGAGGGCTGTGCTCAACGAGCTGCTGCCGCACCTCAGATGGAATTTGTAGACGACCAATCACGGTTGCGGGCGCAGGACTAACTTGTTCGCTAACCACATCTGGATAGGAGCGCAAAGCAATGTTTCTGCCTGCATAGCCTTGCCAAAGAGCAGCAGTTGTTTGGCGATGGTGTTGGGCTTCGTCCTGGCCTGGGGGTGGCGCAAGCGATGACTCCAGGTACTGCCGCGCTTGCTCATAGAGCATATCGGTATCATGCCGCTGCGCCCACGGTACTCGGATGGTGGCCTTGGGTTTAGCGATACTCAGTTTTGCTTGGTTTGTTAGTCGCTTAGAGAGTTCGTGCTGCTTAGCCGATTCAGGCGAAACAAAGCCGATTCGCTGGGCTTTCGTCTGTCCGGTCTGATCAACAAACGTCAGCTGAGCGGGAAACTGTTCTTTAAAAGCGGCGCTAGCATCTCTTTTGATCCGAATAGTTCCGGCTAGCGGTTCGCCATTAGTACGCCAAATCGGTAGAGTACCACGACTATCTTCAATGTTCTGGAGCGTTAGTTGTCTGCCGTCCGGCAATGTGACTAGTAGCGTAGGCTTCTGATCTTCAGAATGACGCTTGCGTAGCCTGTCTTTGCTACTGCTTATCTTATCAACAAGCTGATTGTTCTCTTTTGCAACCTTTGTAGCCTGCTTAATGCTCGCCTCGCTCTGCATCTCTGGAAAGATAGCGTTGAACTCGGTATTCTCTCGTTCTTCCAGGCGAACATCGCTATACTCTTGATTGACCAGCCGCACCCCGTCCGCAACAGGTTCTTGGGTAGATGTCGGCATGAGTTTGCCGTCCATGTAGACACTAGTATTGTGCTTACACTGCCTTAGTTCATCTTCCTTGTACTGAAGCGCCTTGATGAAGTTATGCAGGTTTTCATCAATACCTTTGGAGCTTTTTGCGGAGTCTACAGCGGTTTGCAAGTTGACCGCGTTAGGTCCGTTCGCGACCTCAGAGAGAAAACTAGAAGCATTCTGTAAATGTCTTGAGACATACTGAGCACGTTTGTCCGGATCATCGTAAGTCGCTAACTGATGAGTAGCTGTGGCAATGTCGTTGATTCGTTCGGTGTAGAGAGCCGGAAAATTTTGACTGCTAAGCCAATCATCATCAGGAATAGAAAGCCGACCTCTATCTGCTTTTTGCAACACGCTAGTAAAATGGGCGGAAACTTGGTGCAGTAGAGCTTCTTGGTTTTCCCTTGCGCCAGTCTTCAGTTCTTCTGAGAGTGCTAGCAACGTCATCCCCGCATTCGCAACTTTGCCGGTGGGATTATCTGCTGTAATCTCCCAAGCTCGCCAGGTAGCTTCAGCATGAGATTCACCCTCTCTCCAAGCATGCTTCTCCTTTTTCTGCTTGATAATTTCCGGTGGTTTTACTTCTGGTGCGTTCCTGATGATGAATTCTTTTACCGCCAGGGGTGATTCAGCCGGGGTGATGCGGGTTTCTTGATTCTGTTCCTGTTGCTGAATCATCCGGTCGAATAGGGCTCGGCCTGCCTCGTACTGCTGAGCCTCTGATAGTCCGGCACTGTCCGCTAGTTCAGCTCGAATCTGCTGCGGTAGGTCGTCTACAGTGGCCTCATAACCAACGAAGAAACCATTCATATCGCCATCAAAGTCAGTGATGGCAACTTTCTTAGCTGTATGGGGCGGTAGGTAAGCTACACCCTGCTTGAAGAACGCTTCCTTATCCTGCTGCTTGATAATCTCTCTGTTGTTGATGGCGATCGCCGCTGCGCCCACATTTGGGAAAGGCGAACGATAGTAAGCCACAATGGAACCATGCGGCAAACTTTTGTTGCACACTTCCCACGGCTTCAACTGACTATGGTGCTGAGCCATCGCAGAGGGTACGGTAGTTCCATTAGTCGCTAGCCGCTTCCATTCACTGCGGATGTAGCGGTTCAAGCCTCTTACAACATTGGCTTGTCCGGCTAGCTGACCGTACTTATCGGCACTTAGGACTTCGTACAACCCGTCAGGACGGCTCTCTTGTAAGTCATTGTCTTCAAAAAAATTATCGGAGCGTGAATAATCGCGCTCCTTTTGTTCGATATAGCGCTGACTTAAAGAAACATAGTCTCCAGCGATCTGAGCCAGTTCTTTGGCCTGAGCCTGTACTTGCGGATTAATCTCGTTAGCCGTCGCTTCTGGAATGGTG
Source organism: Synechococcus sp. PCC 7335 (assembly GCF_000155595.1). NCBI lineage: Bacteria > Bacillati > Cyanobacteriota > Cyanophyceae > Synechococcales > Synechococcaceae > Synechococcus > Synechococcus sp. PCC 7335. The sequence continues at coordinate 84,392 of NZ_DS989907.1, forward strand.
TACTTCACCTGGGGTCCGACTGTTTGCTGACCGTATTGAGCCGTAGATTTGCGATTGATCCAAAGTCTTGAGACTTGCTGTATCCCTGGCTTTGAAAAGCGGCCATCATCCCCTTTGATATCATCAGTAGAGATGATAGCGGCCACCCCTAGGCGCTCGCACCACTTACTGCTGGCAGCTGTCCCTTTAGCAATACCGGGAAGGTCCGGGCTAGCGGCTCGAAACTGAACCACACTTCGTCGTGCGAGCGCCCTTTCCTGCTGTGCGGCACTGTCTATCGCAGTATCTGCGGTAGACATCTCTTGAAAAAGGGTGGAGAAATCACCGCTGACACCTGCTTTCTTAGAAGCTTTGAGAGCAATATTATCCTTTTCCTCTGGGGTGAGCAGCGATAGCATTGTCTCCTCTGAAACAAGCATCGTGCCATCGCCCATCTTATTATGAAGCGCTGTGAGCTGCTGTTTTGAAAGAGGGGTTCCGCTAGAGAGCAGCTTGGCAAAGCTTTCAGCAGACTGATTATTATCAACCACCAAGATACTTATCTTCTTTGAGTCAGCGCCATCTTGTTCCGCAGTTGCCTCTACTTCAATCCGAACGTCTGCATCATCTGTCGTTTGGGCAGAAATATCGGTAGAGGCAACCCCGTCCGACGAAATCAGACTATCGTAAGCAACATTGTTGTGAGCAGATTCGTGATCGCCGGCATAGATAGGAGTAACGGTATCACTCCCTAGCGTCATCAACTCTTGCGTCTTCGGATCTGTAGAGTAGCCGTCGCTCCCACTGCTATAGATCAGCACACTGCCGTCAGCTTCTAAGCGTTGACGACCTGAATTATTGACGCTTTCATATCTATCTGTCGTTTGGGCAGAGATAACGGTAGAAGCAACCCCATCCGACGAAATTAAACTACCGTAAGCAACGTTGTTGTGAGCAGATTCGCGATCGCCGGCATAGATAGGAGTAACGGTATCACTCCCTAGCGTCATCAACTCTGCCGTCTTTGCATCAGTAAAGTAGCCGTCGCTCCCACTGCTATAGACCAGCACTCTGTCTTCAGCTTCTAACCGCTGACGGTCTAAATCATTGACGCTTTCGTAGAACTGGGCTACAGAGAACTTCGCTTCGATGTTGTTACTGTTGAGCCAGTGTTCTAGGTAGGAATGCTCTACCTGTTTGATCGCAGGGCGATCTTGGCCGTCTATTCTTTCCTGAATAGCTTTGCCCGTCTTGACATCGAAGCGTTCAATCTGAAGCATGATTCTTGAATCTACTTTTGCTCTTTGGGAACGTAGCGAGGAGGCATAGGCGAATCATTTTTCCCACAACGGTAAAATTCATGCCACCAATCTGCTCTGGCTTCTGCTAACGCTACCTCCTCCTCATTCATTGGAACTATCACACGCTTGGCAGCGTCCTCTTGTGACGTGAAGAAGTAGCCATCATCGTTCTTGGGATCATAGTCGTCGTAGAGCGCACCCGACGAAATTAGCTCATCAACATCGGCTCCCCCTGCTAGCTGTTCTTCTACGGACAGATCGCCAGCTCCACTCTGTTTGAATCGTTGTGACATCTCTTTACCCCTATTCCTTGATTAACTTTCTAATGATACTCAGAGATGCTACAACCGGAGACAGACTTCTCGAAAGTTCAGAAAAGCTGGCTCCGGTTGTTCTAGCTGGCGATTTCGTCTATGCCGTCTTTAGCCTGGTAGAAGAGTGATCAATCTCTTGCAGCAGACTCAGAAGCTTGATGGCGGAGCGTAGGTAAAACTCGCGGCTGTATACAAGACAGCTCACCGTCTCTGCTTTCAGTTCTGCGCGGAACTTTGGCAATACCTCCCGATGGATATGAGCGATCGCTTCTGTTACTTCAGGTGTAGCAGGAAGCGAATTCGGGAATTCGCAACCGTGGATGAGCCGATAGCTAACACGGGTGTAGCCATTCGCCAGTGCGATCGCCCATTGACGGGTAATCTGACCAGCACGAATCGCCCGAGGAGCCAGCCATAGCAGTAGACTGAGCCACTGCGAAAACAACCAAGCCGACACCAATAGCATGGCTAGGAATGGATTTTCTTCTCGCTCGACGGTGGCGCACACTTGAGCGAAACTCACTGGCTGTTCACTTTGAACTTTCGAGTGAAGCGTAGTCCACACTACTTTGTTCGAGAGCGTGATCTGCTGGGTAGCTGTGGACAGCTCAGAGGCGATCGCCCGAGCTTGTCGCTTAGCTGCTTCTTGACCAAGAGCGTTGTAGCACTCTGTCTTCAGTTCTGTGATTGTGATAGTAGTCATGATTAAGATCTCCGAATTTTCAAAATGTGTCGTCGCGGAAGCCAATGCACGAAAGCTGAGGCGAGGTGCTTCGCGCACTGACTTCTCGTTCATATTTTCTGAGCGCAGCGAAAGAGGCAACCCCATCAGCAAGAACTGATAGGGTTAGCTCTGGTTAATTGCCGATGCCGAACATATCGTTAAGCAGCTGAAACTTTTGTTCTTGAGATAGCTCGAAGTCGATGATTCCGACTTCAGTTAACTTTCGAGAACATTCTGCAACAAACTTATCGATATCGGTAAAAGCATCGTTGTATATCAGTCCTTGACCGACATCGACGATGGGATCTTCAGACTGATTCTTGTCTTCGGACATCACCTGCATGAAGAAGGTACGCATCGGTTGAACCGGGTCCCAACCGTAGCAGATGCGATAGTCCTTGTGCTGTACGCAGTGCCGACTCATATTAGTTGCCTGTAGTGGACTACGACGAACGTAGCCTCGTTCATATTTTCTAAGCGCAGCGACTATCTGTTTAGTATTGGGAAAAAGAAGTAAGCAGCGAAAGCTGCTTACTGACCACTATTTCTTCTATTTCTTGATTGATACGATTACCACCGTAATCAACCGCTTATCCCGATTGACAACGTTGAATGGAACTGAGAGATCAATTTTCGGCCTTTGAGGTTTCGTGCTGTACGTTTGCCAGAAGCACTCAAACGTTTCCTCGGAGGGGAAAGCCAACGCAAGTCCTCTCTCTAATATACCGACAGGATTGCCTCCACATACAACTGCGTGGATGACAATCTGTTGTTCTGACAATGAATCCATTTTCTCACCTTCTGAGTAGTTCGTCATTCCTTCTTTGCGCAGCAAAAGGGTTCTCCCGTCTAATTGACCAGACGGGAGAACAACGGCTACTAGTCTTCAACTACAAATGGGACGCACACGCGGTACAAACGAATGGCAACAGAACGGTGAAGCCCATATGCGCTCAGCACGTCGCAGAACATCTCCATGCCTAACGTGCTTGCCGAGTGCTCGATGCACTCAAAGATCGGGACGGTTTCTAAACTTGCCCCTCCGTCTTTGGTAGAAATCCATTTGAAATAGTATAGACAAGCTGTACCATCTGCCTTGCGACTGATTGCATACTCGTCGGCCAGTACTTTTGTTACAAAGTGCCAACGTTCGAGGAAATCTCCTGTCTCTTTGGCTCTCTTTTCGGCTAATGCGAGTTGTTGGCTAAATGTCATTTGCTTTTTCCTAATCGTTATCATCGCGTCTTTGCGCAGCAAAAGGCAACCTCACCGTGCGGACAAGTAGGGTGCGCTATCGGGCAGGATAATGTTAAACAGAAGATAGAGGAGTTCAACAAAGGTATCAAGGGAAAGACAAAGGGCTTCCTCATTCGCTCAGCACAAAACGCCCCGGATGCTTCCTCATAATGAAATATTGATAAAAGATTATATGGAGAGATTGGCAATAGCCTATCTCTCCATATAATGCTTAGCTCAACCTGCACTAAGGAACATCTGCTTGTCGCTGTCAAGCAGGATATAACTCCTTTCAATCAACACCGGATTTGCTAGATAGAAATTCTCGGAAACACGTAGGATAGAGTCATCCAAACTCTCTACCGCAATAATGTTATGAGACTCGTGGTCAAGTCTACCACCCTCGAAAGTAAACTGAACAAATCGGTTATCTGCAACGCCGTTACAAAGTAATAGATCAAACAGCACTATTCCTGAGAATTCGGCCTTTCCCAGGATAGTTTCTATCTCACAAACGTAAGACAGCGGACTTTCGTAGTTGAGAGTCAACACGAGAGCATAGCCCTCAGAAAGCTGTTTGATTTCAAAAGATTGGTCTTGCATAGTGGACTCCATTTCATCTGATTCATCATTCTTTCTTTGCGCAGCAAAAGGCAACCTCACCGTGTCAACTACCTCCAGTCGATAAGCGTCAGGAGGCTTTTGGCAATTATCCCTAGATGAACAAGTGGGATAATCTCTACCGAGCAGGATAATATCGAGCAAAAATCGAGGAGTTCAACAAAAGTATCAAAGGAAAGACAAAGGTCTTCCTCACTTACCCAGCACAAAGTGCAATCTCAAAAAAAGAAGCCGCTGATTAGCGGCGAGGTGAGGATTTGATGAGAGTATCAATGTTCTTCGGGTACGGAGACTTCCACAGACCATTCATGCTCTTCTACCACTAAACTCGGGTACTCCCGGTTTATGTAACAAATATAAGAAAGTACAGTCTGTGGAGGAGGGAAAAAGACCTCGAATCCACTAGCATGTGACTGAGTAAGCTGTCCGCCAAATACCTCGGTAGCTCAGCCATCGGCAGATTCCAATTGAGACTTTAGTTGGTCAGTCATTTGAATTCCTTTACTCCTTAATTTGGATATTCGTCATCACGTCTATGCGCAGCAAAGGGAAACCCCATCAAGTAGAACCTGATGAGGTTAGGGGCATTAGTCAATGTCTATTGTAGAACTCTACAATAGAAGTTCTGTTGATCTTCCCTTAGTGCCCCGCTTAAGCGATGGGGTGTTATACACGTTTTCTTCGTAGCCATCCTTAATCTTCCAAACGTCGCCTTTTATTTCAGCGACTGCGGTACCTTCGATTAACAGTTCAGCATCGGTATATTTTCTTAATACAGGATATATCTCGCGAGCGTAGACTTTCAGTTCTTCTAGGTCTTCCCAGGCTACTAACTGCTTCCGGGTTGGTACCATTGTTACGGATTGCGCACGTCTAGCATAAGAATATTCATGAGGAATGATAGAGAGTGCAATTTTGTGAAGAATATACATAGCAACCGAAGTTAAAACGTCAGCTTCTCTATGCGCAGCAAAAGCACAGCCACACTAGGAAAAGTTCCCAGTGTGGCTGTGTCGGCTATTCAACGATGGTAGGTGTCTGCAAACCAGCCTTCTCTAGCAGCAGATCGGCGGAGGCATGTGCTAGACCATAAGCGCGGAAGAACGCCTTGCTGTCAAAAGCGGTAAGAAGCTAACTAATCGATCGCACCAAAGGAAAACGATGGCTAGCTATTGGCTGGCAAGTAACTCGAAGGCTTCGTAGGCAGGGTAGCTATGGAAATGACGGCAATACACAGTTGCGCCATGACTCGGTTCAAACTGCATTAGTTGAACATCAACTAGAGATTTAAACCTGACTTGAATAGTCTCGCAGTATTCGTTCTGGTAGCTAGTTTCTTGACCCTTAGCACATGCTTTTGCACTAGCACTTGCCTGTTCTTCAGAAGTCGCTTCAATCAGCATGATTTCTTCTGAATATAGTGGTTTATAGCCTGGAGCATCTGATGACGTTTCAAACACCAGCACGGCTGCATAGAAGCAGGGTTTTGGACTCTCTCTCATTTTCTATCTCCTTTGAGCGATTATCTACTAGGGTAGCCCCGTTGCACTCTTAAAGCCCAAGCAGAACTACTCTGTGTCTACTTTTTGAAACGACGGTCATTCAACAGCTTGTACGCCTTTTTCCCATCAGCTGACTTATCTCTTTTGATCTCTCTTAGAGTCTTCTCATTGTATTCGCTAGGAAATTCTCGACGGACGCCGCTTTTCCGACAGCGAGAGATAAAAGAACTGGCACTTTCTTCGAGGTTATCTTCGTACTGGCAGCTTGGCGACTGCGTAATGACTCCCCCTTCGCCAATAGTAGAATCGCCTTCGCAGGCTGCAAGAGGTATTAGGCAGAAGCTCAGAGTTATGGCAAGAAAGGCACGGGATACTTTATTGCGGTACATATCAGTCCTCGATAGCTTAACGTCAGACTTTCTGTGCGCAGCAAAAGCAAAGCCCACCTGAATTAACAGGTGGGCTGTCTCTGGTATCGACAACTAGGAAACAGTTGCTAGCTGCTTCCACTGATTAGCGGGCAAAGTCATCACCGTTGAGCCAAGCTCCTCTAGCTCAGTTGCCCGGTCATAGGACTCAGCATCTTGCGCCGTGCGGGTGACTGCATTCAGCAATCCCCACTGGCTCAAGTCGCCGCCTCGAATCAGATGCTGAAGTACTCCCGAACTTTCGTTCTGTTGTAACTTGAACTTGTTTGTGAGCACTTCGACCGTCTTCACGGGGTTGCCCTCGATCCGGCGCTCGGTCGTGTCACGCATCTGTGCAACTAGGTGCTCGAACTTTGTCCGATCTACCGCGTCACGCACCAAATCCTGAACCTTCAGGAAGAAAGCAGTATTATCCGCTTCCAAGGTTTTGTCCGAAAACAACTCGTATGCGTCAGGCGTATCCGCAGCTGCTCTACCTAGATGAGTAAAGCGGTTGCGAGCGCTGCGATCAGGTGAGACCATTCCGTTGGTGCAGACCAGACGGTAGATCAGCGGTTCGACTCGCAGGGAGCCCATGCCGATTTCCGAGTTCGAGATGCACACGCCTGCTTGGACTGCATCACCCACTTTCACGTCCGCTTGGATGCGATCGGTGACTACTTTGAGATACATGCGAGTTTCTGTTAGCTCGCAAGATACTACCCGCGCACCCTGCATCTCTAGCAATGTTGGTAGCACTGCATCAGCTAGATCGAAGTTGTCCAAACGGCGATAGCGGCGGCTTAAGAACGCACGAGCGTCAGTGCCCATCGTGCGGATCATCCGTTGCTCAGGCTGCTCTTGAAACCAATGGTTAACATTGGATTGTAAGAGCTGAGGTGCTTCCACGCGCATCCGGTCATAGTACTTGGCCGGAATGCCAATGCGATCGCCTATCTGACGATGTGCGTGTGGGGTGATTGCAAACTGCTGCGTAGTCTCAGCGTTAACGATCGCTAGTTGACCATTGGGGGTCATCTCTAGCGCACGGGTATCAGCTACGAAGTCTTTCTTCTGAGTCTGTTGCGCTTCGAGAGCCTGTGCCATCTCAGTCAATGTTCTGCCAGATTTCATTCTTCAATCCTGTTGTAGACTTCACCGAGAGAAGCCTTTGTCAGAATGTCTTTGCGTAGCTCACACCGCCCGGATGGTGAGTCAATATCAGCTTTTAAACAAAAAAAATGCTGTACCCAATTCGGTACAGCAAACACAATAAAGTCATGGTGAAGGGGAATTGTACTAATGCGATTTCTCTTAGTTCCCGTTTTGAGCTTCCAAGCTCTCCATCCATCGCTTGTTGCCGTAGATACCTAGACACAGTTCATGAACAAAAAGGGAAATCCCTCTCTCAACAGCTCAGTGGCTATCGAGAGAGGGGACAGACTATTGAGCGCAACCGTTGGCTGTGTTCACGTTAGCGATCGCCAACGCTGCAATCGCGTTCCAGTCATCGTCGTTTTGCCACTCGGATGACAGCAGCTGATTGTTGGCACCGCGCAGACTAACGGCAAGCGTCTTCCTGCCGGTTCGCAGTTCCTTCAAGTAAGTCTTCAACTGCACTGGCTGCGAAAGCACTTCCGGGGAAGCAGCTGCACAAGTAGCCAGAATCGTCTTACTGAAGAAGCAATCGTCGCCGCTCTCGAAGGTAAAGACACTGCCGTTGGCTTTCATCGTTAGGTGAAACTTGCGGACTTCTTCACCACTACGTTCGAGCATCGGGAAACTGATTTGCAGTATCTGACCAGTGAAGACGGGCGGTTGCGTCACGGTTCTATCACCTTCAAGGATGTACCAACCGTCGCCGTTGCCTTTAGTAATGTTGCTGTAAACAACTTTCCTGTAGTCGCTGAAGCCTTCTGGCGCAGTCGGCTGAGATAGCGCTTCTATTGCTGATAGCATCTGCTGTAGCAAGGCAACTACGTCTGGAACAATGGGGTTGTGGGTCATGGGTTGAAACCAAATGAACTTCAAAAAGTCTGTGCGCAGCAAAAGCAAAGCCCTCGCACAAAGGCAAAGGGCTTTAATCGCGGTAACCATACGAACGAGAGCTGATGCTAGCTCTCTATGGGCTAGGCCGTTTTCCGTCTTCTGAAGACTTCATCAACGTCATTAAGCGTCGGGCCATTTCTCGTTTTATCTTTAGAGCCGTACCCTGCTGGATGCGCGTAAGTCGATATTCCACTTGTTGAGGTGTAAAATCGAACTCCTTAGCAAGCTGAACGTAAGCCTCTTGCAGTGTCATAACTTTGACCAAATGAACTTCCATCAGTCTTTGCAAAGCAAAAGCCCACTACAGAAGTTGCAGTGGGCAGGCTGTAGGCTATCAACAGAAGTGCTAGGGCTGTGGTTGCCAATAGCCATCTACTTTCGTGTATGACATTTCCACTAGCGCAATTATTGTTGAACCGAACGCATCAGCCACATACGAACGCTGTTGGACTTCAGCTTCAAAAGCTTCGATCGTTTGCGGCCCCTCCTTGCGATACAGCTCTCTGATTGCTCTCTTTACCGAAACTTTCTTTTCCATTTAGTCCTCTCCTTGAAATTGAAATGAACTTCATAACAGTGGTGTGATCGCTGCCCACTACAGGAGTTGTAGTGGGCGGGCTGTGAGTTATTAGAACGGAATCGCTTCTTCGTAAAGCTGACATCTAGCCGCATAGCCTTGAGACATCTGCTTCAGATCGGCAGCGGCACGAACCGCACAGAAGCCTGGGCTGTACTGGGCGGTACCGTCTGCTCGATGCAGCTGCCGCCGATACTGCCAGTTCTCGCACTGAGCGCAGACGGGCGGTGTGGCAACCAACGGTGTTTCGTCGGCTGTCCAAAATGCTCGATTGTCGTCTAGCGCAATTCCTCGCGCCTGCTCGTATTGGCAGTCGGCACTATATTGCTCGGTAATCATCGTAAGGCTCTCAATACTTCAGCCTTACTTAGCGCAGCGGCTTCAGTATACTCATCAAAAAGGCGAAGTCTGTCTAGTATCAACAAATCTGCACGTAGCCGCGAGAGCCGTGCCGCTGCATGGATAGCAATGCCAGGTCTTTCAGTAGCAGGACGCGGCGGCGCAAACCTTCAACAGTATTCGCATCTGTACCGACATTGATGATTTGTGGACCATCGGTAGAGCCTGCTCCTAACTCCTTCAGTACCTGTGAGAGAAAGTTGTCTTCCGCACAGGTGAATTCCTCAATGGCGGCTCTGTTCTTGAGCAGCACAACATGACAGCGCTGGTACAAATCAGCAGCCGCCATTTCTCCGTAGCCGTCCTCTACAGGCAAAGCTAATAGTGGAATCAGCTTTGCAGCACTGGCTTGGTTCATTGAAACGACAACGCTAAAATCGTCAGCAGGTTCATCCGCCTTAATTGTTTCTATCTGGTTGTTGAAGGGATTGGTGAAACATCCGAATTGAGCTGGGTAAAAGTCTAATGACATTGCTTTTTCTCCTGGTAATGATTGTTTTCTCGGTTGATTGCTGATTTCTGAAAAGGCAGACCAAACCGACCGCTACACCTCGCGATAGCGGCCAGCGGTCGTCAGATTGAGTCGTTAAAGATCGAACAAGGTAGTCTGCCGATTGAGAGTCAAATCTTGTTGCTTGCGTGTTTTCTTCTTCGCAGGCAAGCTGTCTGTGAACGGTGCCAAGTCGAACAGCGTTCCGGTAGGACTGGGCGCTGCTTCCGCCTCAGGTGTTGGCGTAGGCTGAACGTCTTCAGCGAGGATGGACCGCACCGCCTGCACTACCTTCTGCGTTTTGCGATGCGGGGCTAGCCATTGATGGAACAGCCGAAGTTGTGGTGTAGCGCGATGTTCCCAGTACTCCATACTCAAGCTGTTGCCGTGGCGAACAACCGCCTGGAGACCCAATGCAGATAGCTGAATGTAGGCCATGTTGAAGGCATCGCGGCTAACATCTGTACAGTCAAATTGCAAGCAGCTACGGGGATCTATGCCTTGCGAAGCAACTTCTTCTGCACTAGCGATCACCATCGCTCCGCCGCCAACAGCGGGTTCACAAACAGTGAGGATGCCTTTTCCCTTTAATTGTTCCTTCATGTCGCCAAAGCTCATCTTCGTCATCGCCTGACAAATGATATAAGGCGTGAAGAACTGGCCCCCACGCTTATTCAATAGCAGCTCATCTTCGGCAATCTCACCGAGGAAATCTTGATAGTTACCCTGATGAGCATAGAGAGTCAGGCCCAAGAGTTCAGAGAAGGTGATTAGCTCTTCTTTGCTGTAGGGCTTTATCCACTCCATATATTTCGTTTCCAAAGTCTCGAACGCCTCGTCTTTCGGCAGTTCACCTGCATGGTACGGTAACTGATGCAGCGTGATCGCCGCTATCTCTAGCCAGTCGGTGAAAACGCCACCAACCGAACGGCTATAGCTCAGGCTTCTCAGCTTCTGACTGAATTCCTTTTGTTGTTCGTTATACATTTGCGCTCAATGAATGCGTTCATACATTCACTGCGCAGCATTCGTTTGGCTATTGGGGCGCAGCCGATATAGTTTCACTGATCAAAGCATCACTCAGCCATCTCTCCGTACTTTGGACTCCACCAAACGCCTTTGCTAGTGAAGAAGTAGACCGCCTCTTTATGTTTCTTCTGCTGCCTAGCTTTCTCGTCAGAGCAGCGTAGCAACTTTTTGTCCTTACCGTCTTTTTTATAGCTGTACGCTTCCATCGGTTTTTGACAGACCGGACAGAGGTGCTTCGTTATCTCGGTGGTAGCAGCTTTCTTCCGTGGACCATCGCTCGTTTTCTCCCGAGGTGGTTCCCATTGCTTGCTGTACTTGGAATAAAACAGTACAGTGTTTTCGCACCCATTCTGGCACTTAAGAAAGTACTTTTTGGTGACCTTTGTACTAGGGACTTTTGCCATTGGTTTTTGACACTGAGGGCAAGGCACTTTAGAAACTTCTAAAGTGTGATCGCTTGTTCCGGTTGAGCCAGAAGAACAATGCTTCGAGACTATCTGCTGTGCCTGGGTCAGGGCTGGGACGAAATAGTTCTGGTTCCAGCCAGCCAGGTAGCGCTGCCATTCTTCTTGCCCTTCTGCAATCTGATCAAGTGCTTGTTCCATCTGGGCCGTGAATGCTGACTCTAAAAGGTCGGGCAGGGCTTCTCCTAAAAACGCATCCACTTCTAAGCCTAATTGTGTGGGCGAGAGAGAGCTTTTGGCAGCTTCTACATATGATCGCTGTTTCAGGGTTTTGATAGTGGGTGCGTAGGTACTGGGCCTGCCGATACCTCGACGCTCCATCGTCTGCACCAGTTTAGGTTCGCTATAGCGTGGTGGCGGTTGAGTCTGCTTCTGTTCGTGTGCGGCTCGCTCTAGTGTCAACACTTGCCCCTGCTGAACGCTGGGAAGCTCTGCGTCTGCTTTGAGGTTGTTCCAGTAGCGAGTGTAACCGTAAAAGCTGACCACTTGTCCCTTTGCTTGCCAACAGACGGTCCCTGACTGGATGTTGATCTTAGTCTGCTGAACCTGCGCGGGTTTGCATCGCGAGGCAATCGCCCGTTTCCAGATCATCACATACAGCTTAAAAGCATTAGCTGTAAGTTCTTTCTTGAGCGTTTGAGAACTCTTGAAGATGTCAGTTGGCCGAATAGCCTCGTGCGCTTCCTGTGCGCCTTTAGTCTTACGATGCTTAGCCACCTTTTCAGGAACATTGTCTGCATCGTGGTTTTCTAACCACTGTCGTGCCTGAGAACAAAACTCGGGGCTGAGCATTGTGCTATCGGTTCGCATGTAGGTGATCAAGCCGGCCTCATATAGAGACTGCGCCACTTTCATTGTATGTTCGGGGCTGAAGCGTAACCGAGAGCCAGCCGTCTGCTGTAGCGAAGAAGTGATGAACGCTGGCGGTGGCTTCCGGCGTGTAGTCTTGCCTTCGATGCTCTTGACCTGGTGCGGATGCTGTTGCGCTATCTCGACTAAGCGATCGGCCTCCGTCACCGAAATGACTCTAGTGGATTCTTTGGCCGAGCTCTCAGTCGGATTTTCGGCATCATCTGTTGTTTCTTCTTCGTCGCTGTCAGCTGTGCTGCCTTGGTAGTAGGCTCGAAAGCCTTCGGCGTAATCGACAAAGACACTCCAGTAGTCTTGCGGCTCGAACGCTTGAATTTCTCGTTCTCTCGCACAGAGGATATGCAGTGCTGCACTCTGTACGCGCCCCATGCTCTTCGCTCCGTTGTTTAGTTTCCATAGCAGTGGTGAGCCCCGATAGCCAACTAGCTTGTCTAATACGGTACGGCAGAGGCCAGAGTGAACCAAGTTGAGGTCAATTTGTCTAGGTTGCGCGATCGCCGCTCTGACCGCAGCAGGGGTTATTTGACTATAGACCACCCGCTGAGGATTCTTCAGCTTCAGCGCCTCTTGAATATGCCAAGCGATTGTCTCTCCTTCTCTATCAGGGTCGGTGGCGATCACAACTGTCTTTACCTGCCGCACCGCTGCTCTGAGTCCTTTAATTACCTTTAAGCCACTTTCACCCCTTGGGACAAATCGGCAACGGATTGACTGGCCGTCTATATCAAATCCAAGCGAATCGTTGCCGTCGCTAGCTAGCTCTCGGATGTGGCCGACACTTGCTTTGACCAACCATTCGGGGCCAAGTATCTTAGAGAGCTTTTTAATTTTGCCAGGACTTTCTACAATTAGAAGTTTGTTGGCCATAGGAGGGAATATCTGAAACGTTCACCTTCATATAGGATATACGCTAAAGATAATATGTGAGAGAACATGTACTTAAGTTTTGTACAAGAAAAAAACAGACTCCCCAAAAGGAAAGCCTGTTGATCGCAGCGAGTCGCCGCCTAGTTGTTTGGGATGAATTATAGTTTCTGATCGATATAGCAAGCAATCCTCTCCTCGAAACCCCTAAGCAGCTTCATCTGCCCTGTCACGCTTAGGAAAGCATACAACCAGCCTAGGACTGCTCTAGTTCTCTTCTTGGATCTTCTTCCAGCAAAGACAGGAACAGGCGTTTTCTCGGTAATATACAGTCCAAATCTTCTATGGGGATAGAGCGCTTCGACCTGTACATAAAACGGATTCTGATATTCGTTGCAGTATTGCTTAAGGACAGTCAGAGCAACCGACCGTGCTACGGCCTGTTGCTCTATTTCGTTGAATCCAGAGTGCTGTATCACCGTCCACAGATTGTGGCTAGAGCGCCAGATTGAAAGCTGTTCGGAGAATTCTTTAAGTGTTGCCATTGGTTTTCGTCCGTCTAAAGATCAAGTGCAAGCTCAGACTCTTGAAGCTGTTTTGTTTCCCAGTACTGAGAGATCGCCTGCTCAAGCTCTCTCAGCGCAGCTTCTGTCCAGAACGGTGAGCAATAGTGCAGGAGATGAAGCATCAGTGTTGGGTTCCAAGGTTCGAGCAAACCGCGATCAAGCAGTATTTGGTTTAGCTGCTTCCGCTGGCGTACAGACATTTTCAGAACTTCATCGCTGAGTGAAGCTAGCCAGCGACTTTGCTGGAAGCCCCAACCCCCAACAATCTCCATCAGCGCTAGCTCGACCCATGTTTGAGGATTGTGCTTTGCCCCGTTATGAATGTCATTCGCACTGCCTAAGACACACAGAGAACAGGACAATCGTGTGTTGCCAGAGGCATAAACCCAATGGCAAGGAAAGCCTGCGATCGCTTGCTCAATTTTGCCTGATTGATACAGTTCGACCCGACGAGCGACATCCGCAGATGAGGTGCCGTTCTGCTGCCAAACCTGTTCGAGCGGCCAGTGATGGATCGGATGCCAGGAGATTGCGAATCGACCTTTTCGGCCAGAGTTCTCCCAGTCCTGATAGGCTTGCTCTGCCCACCGTTCCTTCTGTTCAGCCGTCTTGCAACTGGCGGGGGTTTTGAACCGCTTAGTGGTGATTTCGTTTCGTACCTGGTAGCGAGGCTTTTTCGCCCGCGCTGATGATTCCTCGGCTCGCAAGCCTATTGCACAGACGATGAATTTATAGTCTCGCAACAGTTTGTCGGCGGGTTGGGTTTTTTCATGTTTGGTGCAGAAGCGAGCGCTGGAGGAAGACCAAAAAGGCTTGTTTTCCTGCTTTTCCAAAATCGTCTCGTAGCGCTGCTGCCACTCTTCGATCATCGGTCGGTTCGGATAGAGTTTCACGAGTGGAATCGCTAGCTCAAAGCAGAGCTGCTTCAGATGTCGGTCAACACCCGACCATTCGATTCGGCCTAGCTCGCAAAACAGAGCGAACATTTCCCCTGGCCAAGAGGATGCTCGCTGCTGTTCCGCGAGATAGCGAAGCATTGCATCACTATCTTTGCCGCCGCTGATGGAGATAGCGAGATCCGCACCTTTCTCTAGAAGAGACGGCACGAAATCTTGACATGACGATTGGTCACTCTCTGTGAAGAGAGTGGTCTGCTTGAAAGTATTCATTTTTCCCAATTCCTGTACAGGCGTCCTTTCATACGAAGAGAGAAAGAACGCCAATTTGCTATTGAAGGAGCGTCAGCGGCTGCGTACTAGAGTCGCTGACCTGTATTGCCTAACCGCAGGTCAGCGATTACTTTTCATCCAAAATTTGTTCCACAAGCTTTTTGTTCTTCAAAGCCCGAAGCAGCACAGGCAGCTTCTTCTTGTACTGTTTAGCAAGAGCTTGAATGATTTTGGCATCTGCTGGCGGGATTCGCCCAGATAGATAGGTTAACTCAATCGCATCTAGCTTTAGGTATCGCGCTAGCCGCCGAATAACAATAGGTTTAGGAGGATACTCCGAACTGTCATTTTCGATTTTCGATAGGTAGCTGTGATCAACGCCAACCAACTCTGCTAAAGTGCGCTGGCTATAGCCTTTCTTCACTCTTCCTGTTTTGATGTGCTGGCCGAATGTTTGTCTCATTGGTAAACCAGATATCGTCAGAATTTCTGTTGCGCAGCAGGGCAACCTTTTAAGCGAAGGAAAAGGCGATCGCTCGTGATCAATGCAACTAAAAAGGGCACGACTGCATATTGCCTGTCCATAATAGGCGATAACCTCGACTATACAAGCTTTTCAGCCATTGCAGTGCTTGCAGTATACGGGCAATCGCCTTACCATCGGATTTGTCCCCTATTCCCCGCCAGATAGACGCTTCAGCCTCATTCAACAGCAGGCAAAGGGGCACGGATACTCTGACATCTGCATATAACCTAAAAAACAGCGCCCCTTTGCTACAGGTAGCGCTGATAGCTTGCTTATTAGCAAGTTAGAGCACCCGCTAAAAGAATGTTAGAGATGCGGTTCCTAGCCTCCAGATATTGATTTTTGGCATAGTCTCATTAAACACAGCGGACATTACGTCTGCAATTTTTGAAGTCTTTTCTGGGCTACTGTTCGAGGACTACCTGCACCGCTTCAGGCATGGCGTATGCTATTCGTTATCTGCCGACTCGAACTGTTTCCATATCCACGAAACGATAATATGCAGCCCTGGTAGGTAAGACAAAAGACCTTCTTCGCTCAGCTCCTTATCAGCCCAGTATGGATTATCCCTTGTCGCCAAGCGAAGAACTGAAGAATTAATCGGATCAACTGCATTTAGACCCAAAAGCTTTTGTTTCCAAACAAGTGTTCTTCGCCACCATAAGGGTTTAGCTCTGATGGTTCGGACCTTTCCAAGAAGGCGGTACATTGCAGTAATTGACATCTTTGTACCATCGCTATTCAAGTATAAGTAGCAGTATTGATAATAGAATTTTCTCAAATCTTTAATACAGCGAATTATCATTACCTTTTCTTTCTCTGTAACACCGTGAAAAAAGGACTTTATCATTTCAATCTCTTCCCTACTCACAGAACGAGGGTCAAAATCTAGAGTAATACTAGTATTAGAATCAGTACTAACGGCGTTAAATAGTTTTTCCAAGCGCAATAGCGACTCATTCAGGGCCAGTTCAGGAGACTCATTTCTGACAATACATAGCGTTCGAGGATTGATGTTGTCCGATCCATATAGAATGTGGGATAACATCCGATGGTGACCACCCATTCCTTCTTCCCATAAAGCAATCGCATCATAGTAGGTGGAGTCCCATTGAAAGCTGTGTAAACGTTTTCCTTGCGCCAGGTAAAACAATGACTCTATCGTAGTATCAGACTTCACTCCGCCCTTATAGGCTGGTCTAAGCCTGCCATCTGGCCGATATAGAATTTCATGCATAGAAAAATCTATATCCAAAGACGTGCTATGAAAATCACCTTTTATACTTTCTACTTCCCCCGTATAATGCAACCAACTGAGATATTTTTCACAATACCGAGAAGTACCTAAAGGCTGAGCAGTCACCGCATCTTTAACAATAATTTTGTTTGAGCTAAATGCATCTATTACTTTCGGATACCAACGGGAAAACTTATCTTGGAAATCAGGTCCGTCTAGACTTTCAAATTCTTCTAAGAAAGAATCAACAATCCGACGAACTTCCAACTGGCCTCTGCTCAACTTTGTGTTATTAGTAATCATTACTCACATCTGTATAGAACTGTGCAAGTGCCGCATGTAGAGCGGTACCCAACGCAGCCGAGGCAAACGCACTGCGCGCTTTCAAACCGCACTCATAGCGGAAGTAGTATGCCTGCGGGCAACGAGCGTAGGACTTGAGTTTGGTGGCGGAAAGGGGATAAGCCATACCCCGTATTTTACTGGCTGATGATGGTTTTAGATCTTATGTAACTACTAATGTCTATGTAGTTACATAAGATTCATTCGGATAGGCTTCAGTTGTTTCCCGATGTACCAGCGTCTCAGTTTTACCGAGCGCTGCGATATGAGCTACGGTCTCCTCTCTGCCAATCTCCGTTGCGAGCGCCCGCTGAGAGAATGTTAGAGACTCGGTTCCTGGCCCTTAGATATTGGCTTTTAGGCATAGTCTCTTTGAACAAAGCAGACATCACCTCGGCAATCTTGAAGTCCTTCTTCGGCTCTTGTTCCAGGACTAACTGTACAGCATCAGGTAGCGAATAGCCTTTCATGGCAGGAAGCAGATACTTTTGCCAATTCCCTGTGCGTCCGTCTTTCTTCCGCTTCGT
Source organism: Synechococcus sp. PCC 7335 (assembly GCF_000155595.1). Lineage (NCBI taxonomy): Bacteria > Bacillati > Cyanobacteriota > Cyanophyceae > Synechococcales > Synechococcaceae > Synechococcus > Synechococcus sp. PCC 7335. Next base: position 101,585 of record NZ_DS989907.1, read on the forward strand.
GCTTTTGGCCTTGGTAGCTTTCTTAGCGCTAGTTGCTTTCTCAGTCTTTTCTTCTGGTTCTTCAACAGTAGGGGAAGCAGTCTCTTCATCACTAAGATCATCTTTTGCTTCAGTGGCAGCAGGTGAAGCATCAAACATATCGATGACTGAGAGGATAGCCTTTCGTTTCTCTCGTACTATCGATAGCTGCTGTTCAATAGCGGCGACTTCATTCTCCAGGTCAGAACTGGCGGATTTGAGCTTCGGTAAAACGTTTGTTGGCATGGCAATGAGATTCGATAGAACTACTCGAATTCTATCAAAAATCTATAATGTTGCTAATCAAAAAGACTTTTCTAATAGTAGCAACTGTAATATAGAAGGCACTCACTACTCTCAAAAAATTATGAGCAAGACAGCCCCTTCTGGGAATTCATTTGTAGACTGCCTTTTAGCTCTAGAGGATGTCACCTTTCCAGCAGGAAAGAACCCGAACAGCAAAGAGCTTTTCCAAGCGATGCTAGTTTCTGTACGGCAAAAGGGGAAGCCGGATGAAACTAGAAAACAGCCTGAAATCTTTGCTGAGGAGCTGCAAAGGATTGTTGCTCAGCCCCAAGAGCTTGGCACAGACGATATCGTCCGAAGCACTTACAGTTCAATCGAAGAATTACAGCAAGTTAGTGGTGAGGGGGAAACTGAGGCTTCTAAGTCTGTACTGTTGCTTACGGCGGCTCTAGCGATGCTAAAACCAATGTTGGATAAAGAGGCTAGTAACAACTGAACCAACTACGCAATCGCATTCAAAAAGAGAAAGCCACAACACCTAAATAGATGTTGTGGCTTCTTCTCTAGTGCTCAGACGGTAGCAAGATGATGTTTTTTTGGCAGTAGAGCATTATTTCCCCAAAGGGAAAGTCGCTCGGAATCTCCTGGTGTATTGTAGGTGCCCACCCTGAATCCCCCAAACAGTCAAGTTTGGCTTTATTTCCCTCCACTGAGAGTATCCAAACCTGCGACCCTGTGGTTTGCTCTAACGCTTTAATTGCTGGGTCGCTCCGATAGGAGGCGATCATCTCTAGCAGCCAGTATGCTTTAGCTTTCTCTGCTAGATACTTGACGCCATCTGTACAGAACATATCTGGAAAACGAGAACTCCAGCGATGCCTCTGCACTGTTCTAGGAAACCCTCTTAACTCTTTTCGTAGCTGCTTTGCTTCACTTGAAAGTTTCATCATAGATCTGATTGCGGGCTACAGTAGCCCTGTTCAGTTCTTCTATGCGTAGCACCTACCGAGTTTGCGTGGAGCCTCGTACTTCTGGGCGCGGAGTATCGCCTACTATTCGCCTTGGAACCGCACTTCGGTTTTGTCGTTTCTTGAATCGTTTCTCGGTGTAACGATTGGACTGATGCTGTTCCTTGCTATATATATTTTCATTGACAATAGAATCAGCTTAGCGGTTCAGGAAGGCAAGGTAGAAGAATTTACAGTTATAATTATTTCAAACTTTGCGATGGCCGGTATATTGGTGTCAACTATTGCGATCTGGTTCAGAAGCTAATATCTCAGTTCCCTTGATATGTTGTAGTTGTCTAAAGAAGTTACTGATGAAAAAGGTATTTTGAATGTCTAGTAATCCTACCAAACCGCCTTTTCTATTTGTCCTAGAGCAACTTGTGGCGGACTGGCGGCAGGTGGTACTGCCGCCGTATTGGTTAGGCGATCGCCGAGATCCCGAGTATCTACAACGAATCAAAGAGGTAGGCGGGAAATACCTGTGGTTGCGTAACGCTAATTTACAAGGCGTTAATCTGAGCGGCGCTAACTTGCGGAAAGCCGATCTGAGTAGCGCCAACCTCAGTAGTGCTAATTTACGCGAAGCCGACCTAAGTGATGCAACTCTGTACTGTATCGACCTAGAGGACGCTTCTTTAGTCAGTGCCAAGCTGTGTGACGCCAAAATGCAAGGCGCTATCTTACACAAGACCGACCTGAGTGGTGCGGATCTCAGTGGCGCGAACCTCGATAGAGCCGAACCGAACAAGGCTTACTTACGCGGCGTTAACCTGCATGGAGCCAGTCTGTTCGCAGCGGATCTACGCGGAGCTGATTTACGAGAAGCCGATTTGCATGGAGCCGACTTGTTCGGCGCGGATCTCAAAGCAGCCAATCTCAACAATAGCGACTTGTGTGGAGCCGTCCTAGAATTGGCTGATCTAAACCAGGTTTCTCTAGTAGGAGCAAAGGTTGATAATACTCGATTCGGTGAGGGTGAAGGGTTGTCCGATGAGAGAAAGGAAGATCTGAAGCAGAGAGGCGCAATTTTTGGGTGGGATGCGTTTTGCGAAGAGAACAAACCCAAGCATCGATTCTCTAGAGTTGTTTTTAATGTTTTGTACTAAAGAGTTTACTTGGGTACAAAGCAAATGGGTAAACGTCCCGCTCTTGATCAAAGTCAGCGTCATGCGCTGCTCGAAATCTGCCAACCAGTCTGAGGAAAACAAAGTCATGCGATTCCCTTTCTCCTTTAGAAAACTATCTACAAAAGAACGAGAATACCGCAAGAAAGTGTATCAACACAGGCGACTGCAAACAAAGAAACTTCATTATGAGTTGAGTTACAAACCAACTCCAAGTATCGACTGTGAGCTACATGAGATTGAGGAGTGGCTGCATAAGTATCACGCTGATTTACATGCGATCGAACTCCAAGAGCAGACCGAGTTTGAGGCGGCACTTGCAGAGCTAGATGCTGAAATTCCTAGACAGTAGATGCCAATACTGTTTGGCAGCAGGTGTGGCTGTTCGGAAGTAGGCGATCGCGTTCCTCAAACGAGCTAACAACACCTTCAGCACCTAACCTTGACTATCTCCTTGAGCCGTGTCGTGTACCGAGGCGATCGCCACTGCTGCCGCATTCCCCAAGACTTTCGCTGCTTGCCCTTCTCTAGTCCTTGAGCCGCAAAGCGAACGGTGCCTCTGCCCATCTTGGCGTTAAGTGAGTCCATCAGCGCCATCAGTTCATCGGACTGCTCGTGGTCGGTAGAGCAAAACAGATTGCCCTGTACGGTGGTGGCCGGGGCCAGGTCGAACAGCATAACGCCGCACTTGTGGTACTCAAACTCAGGCCGATACAGCTGCGCCATACATGCCCTGGCCGCATGAATAATTTCCCTACTATCGCTGCTAGGCACTGTGAAAGACCAGGTGCAGCTATTGCTGTACTGCGCCTCATGCTGACGGAATCTGTTGGTTTGCAAGAATACCTGCAATCCGCCACAACGACTGCCCTGCCTCCGTAGCTTTCCGGCTGCTCTAGCGGCGTGGTCAGCGATCGCCTCCAACAACAGATGTTTCTCAGCAATCATCCGCCCGAACGAGCGCGAACACATGATGTTCTTCTTCGGCTGAATCTCTTCTAATCCCAGACAAGCCGTTCCGCGCAATTCGTGAACGATCCGCTCTGCGACCACGTTGAACACCTGTCGAATTGTTCTTGGTTCAGCGGCTCGCAAGTCAGCCGCAGTCTCAATACCAATCGCATTGAGCTTGAGCGTCCACCGTCTACCGATGCCCCAGATATTCCCAACTGCAATAGTAGGAAGCACCTCATCTTGGAGGGTGCGATCACACAAGTTAAAAACACCGCTCGTTGTTCGTTTCTTAGCTACATAGTTAGCAACCTTAGCCAGCGTCTTAGTTGGGCCGATGCCTACACCGATAGGTATACCCGTCCACTGGTGGACTTTCTTTTGCATCTGGCGTCCGTAGTCAGTGAGGTCGAGGTGAGCAAAGCCATCCAGTTGCAAGAAGGCTTCATCGATTGAATAGACTTCCATATCCGGCGTAAACGTGCCTAAACATGCCATCACCCGCTGAGACATATCACCGTAGAGTGCGTAGTTAGAAGAGAAAACTGCAACATTGTGCTGAGCGCAGATTTTCTTATATTTATGCCACGGCCCGCCCATCGGCACCTCTAACGCTTTCAACTTTGGCGATCGAGCAATGAAACATCCGTCATTGCTCGACAAGACCCCGCAGGCGCGATGCTCTAGCTCAGGCCGGAATACCCGCTCGCACGATACATAGAATTGGTTGCAATCACAAAGGGCGAAGATCGGCATGGAATAACCCTCTCAGCGCATCGAGCGAATGATGTGAACCTAAGTTAGTCGATATTGTTGCCAAGCTCGTTGCCCGCACGGAAGAACTGCTGGTGCGATGGACTTGTCGTGATCAAGGCGACCAAGACAATAATTCCCATGATGCATCAGAAATAAGTACATATGAACTATGACTTCAGAGTATCGCTACGCCCGCTAGAAATCAAGAGAGCGGAGAAAGTGGTGTTTGATGAGGGTGCGCTGAACCGCTGCCGTCTGGGAACTCTGAACAGACATAGGCCCAACTCAAACGCCCATAGAGGCTGACTATGGCAGGTGATATCTCAGGAACAGAAAAAGAGCATCGTGGTAACACTTTGGTGCCGATTGGCGGTAAGCTCCCTCACTACTTAGAGCTGCGAACGTCTGCTACTCTAGATTGCTTGCAAACACTAATTCCGAGTGCAGCTGGCAAGCGCAATCGCCAACGCCTGAATGCTTCACTAGCTAGCCGTACTCGACTCGGCCTCTATCTAGAGATAAACGAAAAGTTGCATCTCGCTTATGCAGATCAGCGAGATGGGCGTGGCTCACAGCACTGGTGGCGGTTATTTTTCGATGACTCACTGCGAGAGATTGTTGAACGAGCCGCTAACGCTAAAGCCTTAGCCGTTGGCACCCAAAGCCGACAGGAAGAAGCGAGACACACCAATCAAGGGGTCCCCTCTCTCTGTTGGAGTGGGATGTACTTTCGCTCCAAAGCTGAGCTGGCGATCGCTAAAGCGTTGCAAACAAAGGAAGTCTTATTCTTTGCCAATAGTCAGGGTATGGCCTCTCTCAAGGGATTGCCCGTGACAAGGGATGCTCACGGTATGGTCGAGCGACTAGAAGCTGACTTTTTGGTATTCAGAGATGGCCAATGCATCTGCTTGGAAGTCGATGGCCGACAACACCAGCAGAGCGAGTATGCGTTTCGAGACTATGCCAAAGAACGTGCCTTGCTAAAAGAGCAGATTCCGACCGTACGCTTTCCTGCTCAGGAGTGCATAGCTAGACCTCAGCAAGTTGTAGAAGAGTTTTTGGCTCTATTCCCTATTAGCTGATGCAGGTAGCAGTGACAAGACTTTCACCATCAGTATTCGTAGTCCTTATCTGGGTTGACGAACCCCATCTCTGCGTCCCATCTTCCAACAGTCATTCGTGTTACTTTAACTACTCCAACAAAAGCGACACGAATAAATCTATTGAGTGGAGTGCCTCATTCAATGATTGTTTTTGCTATTGCTGTTGTCTTCCTGTGGAGCGCGATGGGCACCATAAATGAGTTACGTGGTTTAGTTGAATGTATGTAGCCCAGGTGTTTGAATGGCCGCACCCACAGATAGATCAAGATTGGGCCGTTAGTAAGTGGTGCTGGCGCGAGATTACGCCGCTGGCCTACCGAGAGTTGAAGGCGAGTGGGCCGCTACTGTACGAAGCGCGAGATGCCTTCATGCAAGCCGAGCCAGCAGACGATTATCCAACGCCGTCGGCATCGGCTAAAGACGCCGGACGCCATTGTGGTAGCCAGTGCTTCAGTCGCAGATGCAGTACTCTTGACCAATGATCGGCAGTTGCTAAAGTTAGATGATTTGAAGACCTGCGCCTTGAAGATCAAAGGTGTTTGATGATCCTGAGCAACTTCTTTTAAACGTTGAGCACAGGGCGATCGCTCCTTCGTTATTTCGCATTCTATATAGACTATATAGAACCCAATTTTTTGCATCCACTATAGGCCGGAATGGTGGCAATACAAGGTGGTTTCTCGTATAAAGTGTGATTATATATTTCTTTTCAAGCTCCTAACAACAGGTTAGACAAATGCATAATCAATCTATAGGTGAACAGATAAAGAATCTTTCTCAAACTGAAAGGCGAGTACTGGACCAGATCGCTACAGGTAACACTTTTAAAGATATTTCAAGGTATGCCGTCGAGATTCCTAAAAGGCTGAAGGCTTTGGAGAAAAAAGGACTAGCTATCGAAGATCTTGGTCAATGGACTATGGCTGTTAATGTTCATTTAGCTTGGTGCCAGCTTTGTTCGGAGCCCACGGTAGTGAACCCATCTAGTCGTGGAGACCGGTGGTTAGTCGTACGGTTTCCTGATGGTAGCTGGAGTACCGGTGGCTCACCATCAAATTATGGCGATGGAGAGGCCGAGTTGTTTTGGGTTCATGAGACGACCCGTGAGAGAGCTTTGCCCAAAGCACAAGCTTGGCGCTCTCGGGAGTTAGGATTGATCAAAAAAGAATTTGGTGACCGTATTGCTGACAGATGTTTGGCATGAGCAATGCGATCGCTACTAAAGCGATCATATGATGCACATTGACACGCTGAGGTGTTGTAGCATTCCTTTTCGTGTATTTTCGCATCCTATATAGAGTATGAAAGTGCTTCCCTGCCACTACGAGAAATTAGCCCGGAAAAAGGTGCTGAAGCGATCGCTGCCAGGTAGAGTTCTTTTGGGGATAGACTCACGGTTCGCTCAAAATTAGACAAGGTTGAATAAATTATCCGGAAAGAGAGAGATAGATATCGTCCGCAGTCCCCAACAACTGCAAAATGCGCTGCTGTCGTTCAGATAGGTCAGAGAGAAAATATTGAAGCGAGCCGTTAATCTTCATCACCGTGAGAGTAATGCCGCGAAAAGCTCGCAATAGCAGCTCAGCAGTGGGTTTGGCAGTGGCCCGTTTCGGATTGCCAGCATAGAGTCCAGGCAGCTCATGTCGGGTTGAATCCAGTTCAGAGCGAACTGAAAATTCGAGTAAACAAAGCACACGCAAGCCAAGACTCAACAGTCGAATCAAGCCCTTGACTCGCTGGTCAGTGGCTAAAAAGATAGGTGTTAAGCCGAGCGCTTTACCCTTGTAGCGGCCAAAGCATCGCTCAATGAGATACTCGTTGCGATAGCCATAGACGGCTGCGGATAGCGACAATGACAAGTCGTTGGAGACATAGACCCGCCATCCGAGTAGCTGTTGTGCCTGCTGGTAGGCGTTTGGGTCGAGCGTTGCCTTGAGCTGGACGGTGGCTTCTGTGCGGATGCGCGCAGGCTGCTCTCGATAGGCGCGTTTGCGAATGGTTTCGCTCGTAATTTCGTAGGTCATCTGCAACAACGATTCGACCCGATAGCGTTTGAGGATTCGCTCGGCAGCGGCTATGGTGTCATCGACTGAACGCCGTTTGTGTCCTCGGCCCGTGAGGTTCAGTTTAGCAAGTGCCTCAATCGTCTTCTCTAGGCGCTGCTCTAGCCCCCTTTGCTGACGTTGCTGATGCTTAAAGGAGCGCACTACTAACCACTGCTCGCGCCAGGTGAACCTGTCGCTTCGTGTCCCCAACGATTGCGGCACCGTGAAGGCAAATCCTTCTGCAATCATCTCAGGCACCGTCTCAGTAGCTCTCTCTGCACCGCTGCTGTCACTAGCGGTGACTTCAGGAGCAGCGACCGAGTCAAGTCTTTGCTCACCGCGAAAGACTGGCGCGAGCAACTCGGCTAAGCCGTCAGTAGATACCTGCACTGCTGGCAAGGGGCATAGATAGTGGTTTTCGCTCTTCGCTAAATAGCCACGGGTTTCTATTGCCGACATCTTACTGTCGCCCACATATAACAAGCCGCTCATGCCCAGATGCTGCTGAACCTGTTGAATCTCGGGCACATACAACGGGTCATCCGCTCGGTTGCCACTCACCACGGTTGTGCTGACAGGCAGTCCTAAGGGATCCAAGGCCGCTTGCGATATCTTCACTTGCGGTAAATCAGGCCGATAATCTTTGCTGTGTCCAAACTGAAATAACCCGTCTGGCGTCGGTGCTCGGTAGCTGCTGGCAGTTGTTGTATCCAGCCGCACCGTCTCTACACTCAAGTCATAGACCCGCACCGTTTGTCGATTCAACGCACCCTCGAAACCTTCCCAGGCTAAGTCGTCACTCAATTCGTCTAGCACCGTTGCCAGGTGGTCATCACTGAAATCTAAGGGCCGCACTGACACATCCAAGCAGGTTGCTAAGGTGTGACCTAACCCTGATGCCCAGGCTTCTACTTGATTGAGTCGATGGTCTCCTTGCGAAAGAATATAGGACAACCAACCCATCACCACTTTGCCCAGACTCAGCCCTTTCCAGTTACCGTGGGTCTCAAAGTACTCATCGACTAGCTCGCTGAGTCCCACTTTTTGCATCTGGCTTAACAACAGCGGGATATCATCGACGCGTTCGTTACTGATTAATTCGGCCATCGCTTAGCTAGAATGCAGGGCTAGACAGGAATTGAGCTATTTATCATTCTCCTATATTTTTCAGCGAACCGTGAGATAGAAGGTGCCAAACAACGCAATTGGGAAGCGCTTTATCTAGTAGCGCTGCCAGTTGATGCGGTTATTGTGATCGGGAAGCGGATTTTTTGGCCCCTATCTTCACTGAGCCCAGGAATTTTTGCGTGTGTATTTCTCACAGGCTTAACAGTTTTCTTACTTATCCTTCCTTCGATTTGGATAAGAATGATTTTGGCGTATTCACCATTTATTTTACTAGGTGCGGCAGTGATCTTGTTCATTTGTATATGTAGGCGGGCCTGCTAAAACTGACAGACTTTTGTGGATTTAACGATGAAAGAGTGTAGATTTAACGATGAGTGAGTATAACTATGCTGGCGAAACGTACAGGATTGTTGGAACCTTTACCGACGGAACTGGGAAAACCCCTTTAGTGATTTCATGCTTAGCGAGTACTAAGGAGCCAAAACAGCCTTTTCTAGCTCAAAGCGTAGAAATTACAGGAACACAAGTCTATCGGATTTCAAACGATAGGTGGGAAGCAACGAATTTACCACCTATGAAAGGAGAGCCGCCTGCTTGGGCCGTCAGCCAAGCGTGGTACGCGAAGACCTTCTCGGCAAGTGAAGCTGAGTGCAACGCGGCCTTCATTCGCAGCTTCGTGGTTCTACGGGTCTAATAGCATGAAAGTATCTGGTAAGTTGGCAACCGCCGTACTTCAGTCGGGGGTGGAAAACGACTCAAGCGGCTTTAGCCGCCAGTAGTCCAGTTGATCGATGGAGAGGCTGAATTTTCTTTGGAGAGAAGTATCCGATCCTTTTCCAGTCTTTGTTTGATAGCGAGACATGACTTTTGGTATCGCCACCAACCCATCCATAGAAGACTTCTCCTTTCTTAAATGCTTTAACAAAATCGCCTTTGCGTACCCCGTGCCGCGTTGTTGTGCCGCCATACTTGCGCCGATTGCCACCCTTTGCAGGCACCGCCAAATGAAGCTGACGGCGACTAACCAGCGGGCGACGAATGATGCAAAACTCTGAATCAGTAACAACGACTGACCCAAACCAATCGCCACCGTCTGCATCAATGCGATGGACTTTGCGGTAAGCCGTAAATTGCGTAGCAGCTAGGGCAACGCCATCGACAGCGTGGGAATCCGGCGATTGCTCTGCCTTATTGCGCGACTTTTCTAAACAAAGATGCCTGCGCATATTGGCAGTCTCCCAGCCATAGCGAGTGACGACAGGGACGCCGAAGACGGCTAGTTGCTCTAGCATCCAGCGTTGGCCCACCATTACAGGGCTAAATCCTTTATTGCCACTCGCCTTAACGTATTCGTAGACGATAGAACTGATAGGAAACAGCTTGAACAACTCACGCAAAACACGTAGCTCTAACTGCCGGTTAGCGCGGATAGAGGGCGGTACTTTGCGTGACTTACGATTGGAAAACCGCGACTGTCGGTGTGCTCGCTGGTCGAAGGCGACCTTACGATTTATTCGCCGCCCGCGCCGCCCGCGCCGCATCATTGCCCGAAACTCCATCCGTTCCTTTACCCGCTTGAACGGTAGAACAAGATGACCTTTGAGCAAAGTTGCCTGCGCCGACTGCACCCCAACGCCGCTGTACAGCTTGCCAGGGTCTACGCCAACTGCAATGCCTTGCGCCTCACGCCCAGATGGTTCAGCGACTAGCTGAACGTACCAAACGCCTAGCTTCGACCATTGGCCAACGGCTTTGCCACTTTCTACCCAGCGTCGCGCCCGTTGGGGCGTTGTGGGCATCAGTGGTTTACCGTCTGGATCTAGAACTGGAATTCGCATAATTAGTAATGGGTATAACCCCTAGTTTGTCGTCTCTTCGAGCACCAATAACAACATGGCTTGCCATTACGCAACGCCTCTTCCAATGAGGCTTGTAGGTAGTCCGAGCTAGAGAAGTACTCGGAGGTACGTAGCAGTTATTGGCTCAGCGCTCTAGTCAGTACTACGTTTAGATTGGCCTAAACAAGCCCCCGCACTTTAGTCGGGGGTCACTGACAGTCAGTAGAGATAGGGATTAATCATAAGAAGGATGCTTTTGTCAGATGGGTTCGTCAAAGATCAACCTCTTTCAATTCTTCTTCGCTAGCAATCTCCCTAAGTGCTGCACAGAAAACATCGCCAGTTGTTTTATCCTTGAACTCGCTTCGTTTGAGAATGAGACCCACCAAATTCTTGTAGGCTGGCGGTAGTGTGCATGATGGCCGCCAGCCGTTACGCCTCAACGCGCCTTTCGATTTTTGTGGTCCTCGAACGCCCATAGAACACCTACATCCTTCGACAATGCCACTATAGGCGCATATCATTGTCCAAGCAAAATCAGTGAAGAACGCTAGTCGTTTTTAGACAACGAAAACCAACCTATAAAAACCTGTTGACAGCAAGTATAACCATCGCTATATTTGGATGAGATGAATAAGTCCCTGCAATTAGGGCCACAACAATCATCAAGGAATTTGCAATGACCTTACAAACGAAGGCAACTCTGTATGAGCGAATTATACGTTTATCTGGAGATAGCGATCGCCCTATTCAAGGGGAAGGATTCATGTCGCTTCGGTGTGAAAGGGCACTGAAGTACTTAGAACCCAAAGTGCTAAGAGAAGTCAAGTACGTTGATACCAATATTTGTGAGGCGGAAGAGAATTAATGACGGATCAAGATATGGATTTTTTAATTAAAGTGACTGAGCAATATCTAGATTCTACATTAATAGAGAAAGTCCGAGAAGCACACCTCTCTCAATCTATGAATCAGCGTTGCCAAATAGCTGAGCACAACGTAGGAGAAAGGCTGTTGACGGCGGCATCGAATCCTAAGTATGGATGTGTTGCTGTACTTCCTTTGTTTGCTTCTGATTTAGAAGCGCCTTATATTTTGACACGGCCTCATAACACTCTGGTACGCAACGAAACCTTCCAGGGCTTTGTATGGAATCTAGCTGATCGGGGCTTTAAATGCTTTATCGATAGGCCAGGGCTCACTTCCTCTGCACTGACAAACTTTCTGGGATTGATGCCGGAGCTGGGCTGGAAGCACTATCATATGCAGGAGCTGGAGGAAAAGCAAAAGGTAGTATGGACTTTGTATGTCTTATTGCCAAGTTGCGAACCACCACGACGCTATTGGATGAGAAATGTTGCTTTTCATCTGAGGGGACCAGTTTTGATGCTGCTAGGCATCACAATCTGTGCATTGTTGAGTTATGTGCTTTTTGTTCGCAGTAATGCGCTCAATCTAGGTGTATTACCCTGGATGATTACGCTTTCTCCTCTATTCCTCTTTCCGGCTGCGATTTATCGAGGCTTGAAGCTCGATTTAACGCAGGGATGAAGAGACAACATTGCGCGACGATCAACCAGTTTGTTGGTACCACAATCACTAAATAAACCATGCCCAACCCCTTGCCATCGAAGCGTCGGCGCGATCGCCGACGCTCCAGCTATCCACTGATTCACGAAGCGAAAAAACAGCGTAGCACCTATCTGGAAGATCCACGCTGGAGACCGTACCGTAACAGCCCACAGTTGGCGCTGCAAGTGTACGAGTTAACTCATCCAGAGAATGTCATGACCTTCGATGGGCTTGAACGTAGCAAGGATGCTAATCAGTTAGCGTTATACCAATCCGTGGCACTTCGGTTAAGTGAGATGCTGGCTAAAGATCCTGCTGCTGAACACTTTCACGAGCTTGCGAATCTACAGAAATCTCTTAGCTAGTTTGTAGACAAATTGGTCCCACCTGCTACCCCTTATTCATTCTCATAAAGGAGCTACCGTTGTGGAATTCAAAACGCCGCTTGAGATTCATCAGAGGAATCTAGGCATGGATCTAACAGTCGAAGAAATCGAAGCTGCTTGCGCGATCGCTCGCAAGTTTATAGCCAAGGCATTGGACGAATGGCGCGATGAGTCCCATTATGTACGTGCTAAAATTGTTCTCCCCAAACCAAAGTGGCTTGCTATTGAAAAAATCATTTCTGACGAGCTAGCTGAAAGCGGATGGGAAATCGAAAGATGGTCTTCTTGGTCTGGAACGGAGATGGCCGAAAAGACCAGTCATAATCAATATATTCTTGTTGATATCGAACCGCTGGTAGATAATTTTAATCTCAAGCATAAGAAAGCATTTGCAAATTCAACTACAGGCTCATTTCGGAAAGCGAAAGGATTCATCATGCTTGTGGCGGTGACTTTGGGGCTTGTAGTGTTCCTTTCTGTAGCTCTGCATTTAGGTGAAAGGCTTTTACCTGACAATAGTTCTCGTCCTGCTATGGGCAGTAAGTAATTTCTTTTGGAGAGAAGCGATCGCGCTAAAGCCAATTAGACGGTACTGTGGGAGGCTAACTTAGATACAGCAAACCTCAGCGGAGCCAACCCTAGCGGAGCCAAAAAAACCAGCATAGCCCAGCTATCGGAAGCGTATCTATGCGAAACACAGTTACCTGATGGCATTGACTTAATCCTAAGCGGGATTGTAAAGAGCTAACCGGCTAAGCTCCTGCTGTGCAGATGGTAAGCTAGCGGGTAGTTATGGCAGGCAGAAGGTGTGGGAAGAGGAAGACCGCGAGAGAATACGCAGCGCGTTGACTTCAGTATTTTAGTCGAACACTATCAAATATTAAGAGCGGATGCCGTAGCCAGAGGATACATCAGCGGAAATGGAGTTCGCTGGAAAGAGTACTTCGGGGCGATAGCAATGATGTTAGTTGGCAAAGAGATAGAAGTCCCACCCTATAAAAATAAAAAAGTTGACTAATAACTACCCGGTAGTTATTATTATTATTAGTATTCCATCTTCGGCGCTAAGCGAACAATGCAATTGCTGGCAGGAACAAAAGTCTAACTCGCTAGAAACCGATTAATCAGTCTCCGCAGCCTGACAAGGTAGTACCAATATCTAGTCGGGAAACCATGCAATTGCCTTGAACCTGCTACATTTATCCAGCTTGGAAAGATGAATGTAGCTTTCCCAGAAGGTTTAGTAAAAACAATTTGCAGGATATCTTTATGGCTTTCCTAGATTCACATGCCGAATTTCTATCTACTGCAATGGAAAACCAGGTAATTGTCTATTTGTTGTACGCGAACGTATTTTTTGCTGGAGTGATAGGACTTCTTTACATCCCGCGTTTGCCTCGGTTAGGCAGGTATGCCGTGTACATGGTTCTTGGGCTTAATGGGTTTATACTAGTCCCTCTATTTAATTTCCCAGTCCCGTTGTCATTCTTGATTGCGATAGTAGGACTCTTCGCTCCTATTATTGTGGAATATGAGAGATATTGACTATACTTCTATTCTGTTAAAATGGGATTACTTAGAAAGAAAAGCTTTGTTTCTGCCAGTCCCGCTTAGTAGTAGCAATTTGGTATGCAATCTTTCACTAAAGATTCTCTGTTGACACTCAATTCAGAGCAGTTACAACCTATTCCTGAAGGTTTGGTGCCAGGTGTTCTGAGAGCAAACTATAGGACAAGGGAAGTGTTCTTCTATCGAGATAACGGAAGAAAGTACTACACTTCCTGGGAGTACCGAAGCTGGGCTGATAGGGTTTGCTTTGCGGAGATCGATTATAATCAATCGAAAGAAGCTGCCAACGTTGGTGGATGTGCGTATCGCATACTATTTGTAGATGAACTGCCAAGTCCTTCAGAACTTGCGGAAGAAGCTCAAGAACACAAAAAAGGTATGCGCTATCTTTGTGGGGTCACAGTTGTATTCTTGGTCTTCATATGGCTTGTGCTGCTTCCTTGGGAAAAGAAGCTTCAGTCAGAGCCAAGTGAGTGGATTGAAAGAGGATATCAACAGGAAGTCTTGAGTGAGTAGAACTGGAAATGGCTGACAAAGACGAGGACTTCTTAGTTGAACTAGTCGAATTATCGGCGGCGTCTAATAAGCCGATTTTACCCCCTGCGAACCCTAACGAGTCCGAGTACAGGCAGCGCTGTGAAGCCGCGACTAGGCAGCTAAAACCAAAGCTTAGAGAAGCAGCGACTGATGGCCGATACGATAGTGTTGCTCTGATGCCACTGCATACCTCTGAAATTAAAAAAAACAATCCATTGCGAAGACCTCTCAACACTGATGTTGAGAGTGAGATTTTCCAGGATTTCGTGTGGGACTTAGTTGATAAAGGTTTACGGTGCTTCATTGATCGCCCTGGACTATCCTCTGCGCTATTCGCCCTTGAAAGCGACGGATACGAAAAGCCAGACGTTGAATGGGATGGCGATCACATATTGTACGTTTTGCTGCCGGGACATGAGCCCCCTCGACGCTTCTGGGCTAGAACTCTCGTATTCTATGCCAAACCAGCTGTACGACGTTTGCTCGCTTTTACCGCCGCTTTCTCCCCCCCTGTTAGCCTCACAGGATTCTTCTTCATTCTTTCCGTGGTGCTTTTTATCTTGTCAATATACCTGTGGATACAAACACAAAATATAATATTTGCTATGACTGCGCTTACGTATTTGATAAATATGTTTATTTGGGGTCGTAGTCCTCAGTGATTTCCGAGGTCTGATAGAAAAGATTAGATCCAAACTTCAGATAGGCGATCGCCTATAAAAGTTATTTGCGGAAATATATCATTCAATCTAAAGTGAGTTTTGAATATGGCTTTCAACAGGACTTTCATATCCAGCCCGCTTGGAAAATTCATGAAGAGCCAGTACAACAAGTTCTTCCCAAGTGTTAGAGACAATATCATCAATCAAGGACATAGGATTCACCAAATAAGTGGCTTCCCGGCTGAAGTTATAAGGCAAGTACAAACTCAGTTGGAACAGCAAATAGCCACAAGAAGATTCTATCTTCAGCTTTTCTTTGGCAGAACTATTGTACTTTTTGTAATGGTGCCACTTATTTTTTTATGGGTATTAAACGCTGAAATATTAAAGATAGAACTGCCTAGTGGGTTGAAAGCTATATCGTTGATCGCTTTGGGGGGGGATCTATCTAGCGAGAATTCTGCAGGTTCTTAAGATTTTGCAACTAGAGTCGATGGTTCATTGCCTGAAATGTGCGTTGGATAGATACAAAACTTGCTAGTCGATACTGTTGTAACAGCCAAAACCTCCTTTCTACCAGTTGTTCCCAGGCCAGTTCCTTAGAATGTTAATGACTAAGATCAATACCAGCGCAATTGGCAGCAGGGCTGCAATAATTGAGAAATTGATGTGGAGATAATCAAGACCATCAATAGAACTCAGTTCCTCGAATCCTTCAGATATGATTTTAGATATGGTCGGTGTAACCCAAATAACCCCTATGATACCGACTGCCGTTAGAAACAAAAAAACGATTCCTCTGAACCAAGATAGTTCAAGCAGGCGTGTAGCAAGATTGCCCACCAGCACCCCTACAGATATAGCAGCAATAGCTTCATACAACGACATTATTAGCACCGTTTAGCAATCTGTTTGTATGCACATTCTACTCTAATCGGTGTTCTCTATCTGATAATCTAACCACACTTGATTATGATGATATTCGGTCTTAAGGCGGTAGTAGTTCCCAAAGGTGGTATTGACTATCATTTAAGTATGACCAGAACTTAGGTAGATAAATGTGGAAAACATTGCTCTTACTAACACTGTCTTTTAGTGCAATTTCTTGTGTGAGTATAGACAATCAGTTCTTAGACGGTGAAAGGATAAGCTGTGATAAAAGGGACAAAGGCGAGTTTGAGAAGTGTATTCAGCAGAGGTTTATGTCCGGTTCAAGCTTCCGAGAACTGAAGAATTATCTTCTCAAAGAAGGATTTGGAATCTATGAGTATGAGCAAGACGATAAAGCGAATTACTTCTATTTCCTGTGGAATTCAAACGGAATAGGTAATTATCGAATAGGCGTTGCTGGAAATTATGATGAAGATCTCACCATAATTCACATCAACATCATATAGAGTAAGATATTGGCCACTCCGTTTCTTGCCTGAGAAAAAGCCAAGTTCCACCGAGGTAGAGTTCTTTGAGATGAACCTAGACAAACTAGATAGTCGTATATCCAAAACGGATTGGGAAGCGACACCCGAAGGTGTAAAAGGGGTAGTGGTAGAGTTAGCCGAAAGGGTAGAACAGTTGCAGCAGCGGGTGAAGCTGCTGAGTTCGCAGATGACACCCCTGGTAGAGCAGATAGATAAGATAGAGACGAAGCTAGCAAGGCGCAAGTCAATGAAGCGCAAACGCAACCGGGGTTTCGGCTAGATTGAGAGAAATGCCACCATCAGCGCCTAGTCCTCTACCGCAATGAAATCCAAAATAGCCAAAGCGCTCTTTAAACCGGGGAGAGTCACGACAGACTAGCCCCTGAACACCTTGTCTATCAAAACAGATACCACCGCACATAGAAATACCGTTGTAGCGAACACCCAAGGAGAGAAAAGATGCCAGTCTCGGATGAAGAACCAAGCACCGCCTCCTCCGATGAACCAAACTAGTGATCTGCCTATTGCGATCGCGTCATCTTCTTTCATTGGCTATAACCACATAAAGTAATTTTGTACTAATCTTACTGAATAGTTTATCAGACTGCACAAATTCCTTCCTCTAGCTACTAGCTGTTACAAAGGAACGTAAGACCAGCGTAACGAAGGTGAGATACCTTAAAAAGCCCACGACGAAAGTATGAGTCGTTACGAATGATAAAATGCACGGAGTTTAACTACGTATGGTAGATGGGAAGAAAAGCGAAAGACACACAAAGGATGGATTTCAAAATTCTAACTATCTGGCATGAAGCGTTATCGAATGAAGCTCGAAGACTAGGTTATATCAATAGCTGGAACCGTATTGCCTGGGGTGAATTTATGAAAGCGATCGCCATCCAGATTCTCGAAGGCAAGATAAAATTACCTCCTCACAAGCCGGATTGACATATAAACGCCGTGTGTTTATATTTTAAGTGCCTTCCAATATGCAAAAAAATTAAATACAAGGTGTCTGAGGTTTTGGGTCATGTCCCTACTGACAGGAACGATTTACATTAAGCACGAACGAGTGTACCTGGACAAGTATCACGGAGAGATTTCATTATCTCTAAAAGAGTATAGAGTCGCTAGACGTTTCCCTTTCTCTCCGTGGGTTGCCCTAGATGAGTTTGGTTTAATAGGAGAACCTGGAGATATCTACGATCTGTTTCCGGTAGCTCTAGGGATGCGTGAGTATAAAGGCGGTCCAAATCTAAATCGTATAACTGGAAGAAGAGTCAGAACTGCTAGAGTCGTCCATAATCATAAAGTAAATCATAAAAAGATAGTAAGTTTGGTGTTAATGATGTTGATAGGCTCGGTTATTCTCACCGAGAGTCTTTTATTGTTGAATAGCCTATTCTTTGCAGTTTCAGGCTTTAACAATCAAACTTCAGTTCTTACTTTAGAGCGTCTGCCATCTGTTCTACCTTCTATTAGCGGGTCAATTATAAAGCTAGGTTTGATCGCTACAGCTTTGTTTGTGGTAATACTAATGACCTCAGTAGACTCAAACCCCGAAGATAATAGTCGTTTGGTCAATGCTAGTGAGCTAAACGTAGTCAAAGATGCAGATGTTCATGTCTGTAACAAGCCCTCACTCTTTGTTGAAGGTTCCACTTTCACAGAAGCTTGGCTAGGTTTCATGCATTATCCTCAAGTAGCTGTCTCACCTATAGACTATGTTCCGCCACAAGTCGCTTGTAATGTTCTGTATTCTGTAGCAACTGACAGAACAGTGAAGGTGAAAGTAAAAGTAGGAATATTCAAGAAAGAGTATGAACACCCTAAACGCTGGTTTGCTATGGTAACTGCCGCTCCAGTTCACGAAACGATTACTCTTAGAGATCATACGTCTGACCAACTTGGGCTTACCCTTTACGAAGAGCCTTCATACAATTTGATTGAGAAAAATGCCATTCTTCAAAAGAATCCTTCTTTCGTGGAAGGCGTGGCCGTCGGCCCGTTTGCTTCTAGAGAAGCTGTTAAAGCGTGGGCAGGTATTATTTAGGAATAGCTTCTCAAACGACTGGAGGGAACTGTGGATTGGTAACGCGATCGCCTAGAGAAACAGTATTCTAAACGACAAAAGGAGAATCGATAGGTGAAGTCTACCAAGACAGGTCAATTTTCATCGCAGCATATTGAGTGGGCCTATGGGAAGTGTGTGGAAGCCCTGCCACAAGTCGCGCTGACTGAAGCAATCCCCCTCATCTGCGCGGAAGTGATGCGAACCGACGAGATAGGGTTAATCACAGCTGGCGGCAAGCAGGTCGCTATTGTCTACCATGCGAAGAAGCGTCAGCCAGGTCGCCTGTTCGAGATGATGGCGATTGACGATTTCCCAAGACTTTCCTGGGATCATTTGTTTGAGTTTATGGGTTTGCCGACAAGCAACTCCAGCCCATCAAAGTCGGTCGTTTCTGGCTTTGAGTTATTGCTATATCGCCCGCAGGCAGGGCAGTTGTATACCCCGCTCAAATATACTAGCTATCTAGAAGCGGCAGCAGCTAGCGATCGCCATCTATATTTCGTGGTCAATGTCATCTACACGGCTTCTATGGGGGCGCTCAGTTGTCTTACCCAAGTTGAGCAGTCCGTGTTGCAGGCCGTGTTCGAGAAGCGGCTGAGAGTCGAGGAGATGACGATAGTGGAGGCAGTTGATGAGTGGCTAAAAACGGTCTATACCGAAGCCGCTGCCGAGCGTCGCTACGCTGCCCTTTCTCGCTTTCCACTTGTGCAACCACCTGCGGATTCAGACGATCAAGCGCCTGTGAAGACGGTACAGTTGGACGCAGCAGATTGGTGATAAATCCTTCTTGGCTTGTCATAGGTCTGCGTCATTGCATGAGGAATTAGCATCTTCCTGCCAATCTGCTATTGCCATTGCGACCATACGGTTGGTTATCTCTAGAAGGCGGCGATCGCTATCGCTGTTGCCCTGAACAATGTGAAGAAAATCGTTCCTAGGAAGAAGATACGCCCTGACATTTGATAGGACAGCTCTTACATTTGAGCTGCTGTCATCTATGCTCTCATATTGCCCTGGGGATTCATCCGCTGAATCGGGTGCCAAATCTGATCGATCAATATACTTGATTGGAGTAGCCCTATTGGGAATTATATAACCGCTATTTTGTGGGGGCGCTTGTACAGTTCTATAGACAATAGTCCCGTACATAATTCCATGCATCATAAACGTTGGTTTAGAGGGGCGAGTACAGTATTCGTATTCGCAGTGATCGCCCTGAACACAAAACTGTATCATCCCAGGAAAAACGCACATAGGGCTGTTTACGCCTTCCAGCTCCATTGCAGTCATTAGCTCGATAGACTGTACTGGTCTTGGGATCAATACTGAAGTGAAGCCGTCCCAGTCTCCACGCAAGATGAATGCAATTGACTGGGCAATTTGAGGGGTGTGAAAGATTAATGTCAAAGAGTCGATCATTATGGGATATATCCTCGCAGGCTATCGTTCATCTATTAGCTTTGTTTTTACTAATTACAACTATAATAAGTAAATGTCGATATGACTTTCGGAAGGCTTTCTATCTTTTTTTAGTGCTTAAAAATCTTCTGAAAAAGAGTTTGAATATAACCACGTAGAGTTGTTTAATATAAACAGACAAAGTATCGAGCATCTTTTGCAGAGCTAGATTACAAAGCCCCAACTGGCAAAAAAATGACTGATAAAAATTTCAGATAGGTGATCGCGTCCGCATTGTTGCTAAAGTAGAAGACTTGTCAATGCCGCAATACCCTTATGCAGGGCAGATTGGAACAGTGGTAAATGTGACAGAAAATGCGAGACCAAAGTATTATTCAGTATCGCCTATAGATCCGCTTTCCGGCGCTGATAAGTACTTTGGCGTAAATTTCAAAGCCTGTGAACTTCAATTAAGAAATGAGCAGCGCAGCATATTGCGTCGTAACCGTCGTGGTAGGCGTATCAAGAGAAACTCACCTTTCGCTTTCCGTAACCATCGTGGAAAAACGTTTCGCTAATTGTCGTTGGAAAAGTATTTAGCTTGAACATGGAATTTTCTTAGAATTGTCAAACTTTCTTCCTGCCCGTCCTGCTAGCTTTTGTCCTGATCTTAGACGGATAAAAATAGATGGATAATAAATCCTCCGGTTGGCAAGTACTGGTCTTCAACTTGTATTCTCCGGGTCTAAAGCCTGGGGAAAGCCTATGGGGAAGCACCCATATTCCATCGCAGGTTGTTGATTGAAACCATGCAGCTTCAACTTTTTTTTTAGCGCTATCGATAGTGGTTTCTACTATGCGTTTGTCTGTCCAACTATGGAAGGGTGCTTCGGACTCTACAGAGCCAAAACCTCGGATCCAAGGCATATCATAAAAGTCATAATCTATTTGAATAATTCTCCAGTGGCATAGTACTCTGCCCAAAGGATAGGATGTTTCTACTTCTAGGCAAAACCCGTGACCTAGTTGCAATAGATGTTTTACGGGGTCTGTACTACAATATTCGCTCAGACCCCTTTCGCATGATGGTAAGGGAACGGTCTGCCAGCCTATCACCTGTTCCTTATTTCGGCTGGAGAAAAACCTGAAAAAGTTCATTGGCTGTAGAAAGAATACTTATCTCCTTTAATTGTAGCGAAATAATTTATCTTTTCATCATCAACAGTTTACTCTGAGTAGTTCTCCCAGGCTTTGCTTTGGAAATCTATGTTGAGCGATCGCCTTATATGTCTCGCTCTATGGTACTCAGCGAGTTTTCTTCACGCCAAACGCTTTTAGTTGTTTGTCCTTGCGCCTAAACTCCTGAATATCCTGATATAACTCTTTCTTCACTCGGCGATTTAAGACTGCAAAGAGTACCAATAAAATGGTAGTGGCGACTATTAGAATTGTGAACGTGCCAAATGAGAAGAGTAGCTTTTGGTCGCAGAAAATCGACATAAGTAGAGTCTCTAATTAGTTACTTTAGCCGGAGCCATCAGACAGTGTTATGGAGTGTTGACTTCTTCTAGAGAAATGCCCTCGTTATCATAGTCATTCATATATTTGTGCGCTGCTGCCATGTCTTTCTTGCTGATGGTGATGGCGACGGCGGAGATGAATACGCACAGACAAATTACAGTGAACATAAGGCCAAATACCACTGAGGTGTTTTCAACGCAAAGATTAGTCATTTGGGATACCAAAAATTACAACTACGATTGCTCAGTCAACGTTGATCATCGAAAGAGCCCAAAGAATACAGGCTATCCAGCGTAGGGTTACGGGGAAGATAGCTGAGCAAAGTTCAGTCAGTTCTCAGGACTGATTACCTTGAATAAGGTTTGCTGTGCTGGAGTAGATTTCTCTGCTTCAGTTGATGTCCATAAGGCACGAATCAAAAGGAGAAAAACTAAGGCAGCGGCGAGATATAAAGCAAATAGCAAAGTAACTTTACGCCCTTGTTCAAACCCTTTGATAAAATCGGATTTCTCTCTTAGGTCTGGAATCTTTGTCATACTTCTCCGGCTTCATTATCGTTAGGATGATTATAGGGGTCTCTGATTGACAGTGCTATTATCTGCCACCGTTGCTGCTTTCACCACGGTTACTAGCACTTCTCTGCCCTCACATTCTCGCATTCTACATAGAATCTGTCCTTCTAGAGCAGTCGCATTGATATCGCGATCGCTGATGAGCTAGTTGTGCTCATACCTGAATATTCTTCTCTTAGCTCTCTCAAAAACTGCCCAGCGGCCTTTTGAAGGAGCTACATAATAAGCCCCTCAGCAGAGCCTATAACGGGCTAAAAGTTAGCCGACACTATTGAACCGAGTGTATTTTGTAAACAGAGTGTCCAAAGACACATGTTTTGTCAACGGCATGGTACGTCAACAACATGTCTTTTTTATCGTGTTTTGTCAACAGCACCTATTAAAGCTTCAGATTAGTCATTTAGGATACCAAAATCTACAACTACGATTGCTCAGTCAACGTTGGTCATCGAAAGAGCCCAAGGAATACAGGCTATCCAGCGTAGGGTTACGGGGAAGATGGGAGCAACAAGCAGCCCTGTTGCAATTGTAACCATCGCCAGCATTAAAAGGAAGAAGAAAAAACAAACCAAAGGCTCTTCTGCGTGGTTATTCCCTTTCGTTAGCGAATCTGCTGGGTCAAAAAATATTCTTGGAGTCTGATTTCTTTGATTCATCAAAATTTCCTACTCAATAAATCGATTATAATAGAATTTTTTGGATGTTTCTCTAAGAGAAAACAGCCGCTATGCATTGATTTTCTAGAGGGGTCTGGAATGTCTCGTACTAAAGAAAAGAGAAGTAGTAAGCTGCCGTACCGCTGGCTAGAGTTCGAGTGGCAAGGAAGCCGATATAGAATTGGTTTGAGTCGAAATTGCTGGAAAATTGAGCGATTTGTTCTATTACCCTTATTTGGTCCAGGCGGTTGTGATTCTGGAGTAGTTGATCCTGCTACCTGGATCAGCTACTCACCCCTAGCTTGCCCAGCTCCTTTGCTAGAGACAGCCTTGTTGACTGTCGAGGAATCGCACGATAGAGCCCTTCTTGTTACTCGTTCTACTGCCTGGAAGAGTTTACAGGACCAAACCTTGACCGCAATCTCAGAGGGTTAGAGTCTATAGGAGCCTTCTAGATTGCGTAGAAGAAGCGATCGCCTCATTGATAGGGAAGTGCGATTCTTCAAAAGACAAAGACGCATCCCTTACGTAGGCAAGGGATGCGTCACAGCTTTGTTGAATTTAGTCCCTGTTGTGCAGGGCTTGGCCGTTAACTGTGAAGGTTTCACAAGTCTGTCATTATTTTTCAATTCAGTCCCTCCCGAAGAGGGCACAATGATACTATCACTATACTCCTATCTTCTCAACCCTCGATAAATTTTACGCCGAGCACCGCTTCAATTTTTTTAAGCGTTGCGAGAGGCAGCGGGTAGGTCAACCGTTCTTCTTCGATGTCATACCAATAGCTGCGGTTAATTCCGGCTTCTTCAGATAATGCCATCAAGCTTTTCGAGTGAGCCTTTCTTGCTTTCCGAATTCGAGCACCTAAGTCCTTGACTTCAATTTGTATTTTTTTCTCTACTTGCATACCATCACGCTATTGACGACTGTAGGCCAACACCATACAATAAAGAATAGACAAAGTAAAGTCGCTTCATTGCTGCAAAGCTATAAACAACATTGTTTTCCGGGTGTGCGCTCCTCAGTAGCTGTTGCTCGGCGTATCAAATTTCTGGAGTCCAGTAAAACTATTGGTTCTGGCTATTACGTAGGAACGTACCAACTAATTTAGAGAAAGGAAGAGAGATGGCAACCACAACAATCAATAGAGAAGAGCTAAGTGGGATTACCCGCTACTACCCCGAAGCAAAAAATGTACTAGGTCAGCTAGGCGACCGGGTTTCAGTTGAGTTTATCGAATGGGGAAGGCTATCTATCTCAATGCCCGATGGCTCAAAAAAACTGTGTGATCCTAGATTTGACGGCGAGCTAGACAAAGAACAGAGTAGCGACAACTATGAACGGCTTGTCCGAGTCTGTCGATTCGAGGAGCTGATTGAAGATGTCATTGAGCGGGATTTTAAGCTTTTATCTCGCCCAGTTCATGAGATTGCCTCGGCTACGAACTTAATTGACAATTATTCCATTGGTGAGCTACTTAGTACTAGCGACTATGTACGGTTTACGAATGAAGGCGCTCATGATGGCGATATTTTTGTTGATGAAGATGGAGATCTGTTTATTGGATTGAATACAATTAACAATTTCGAGGAGCTAAGCTGTGATCCTGGCTTGGCGCGATTCAAAGTCGTTGCAGACTGTGATGATTCTGTCTCCTACTTTTTTGAGGATGAGTTGGATGCGGAGCTATATGCAAAATGGGCTAACGCTGATCTCGTAGACGAGGATTACACGCTAGAAAGCGCACTAAATGTGAAAAATTTTGTTGTGCCTGCTCACTATATCTTTTCGCGAGATTATCGTAGCCCTACTGGAGGAAAGTGGCATGAACCATAGAGTCATAAAGTCGGAAAAGGCAGCTCTGAAGAAGTTAAGCGTACTTTGGGTGGTGTAGTCGCACTATCCCACCTTAGTTTCAGATTCTCTACAGGATCTGAAACTAAGGTGGGATCTTAAAGGCAAGAAAGCTGCTCCAGATTTTTAGGCTGGTTTTCTTCTCCTCTATAGATGATTGCCACTTATTTCACAATTTTTAAGGTGTTTTGACGCGATCGCTATTTGGACAAATGCTGAGCGTAACGTTACATAAAACGACGGCAGAAAATAGATCCCAAGCAATCTGATGAAGGGTATTCCAAAAGAGATACCAAGCTGCAAAAACCTTCAGCAGGCCAGGGAACCTACGATTCTCGATAATCTTTCTCTGGCTGGGCACTTCTTCAAATTGATTCTTTTTCATTTAATTTCTCCAAAAATCCCATGGTTTTACTGGAGCTGGGAGAGACCAAAACGCTAATCGGCCCTGCTGTGTGCTCGCTTAGCCTGCTCAATAGTCACAGCCGTAGTCCATAGGCTTAAGAGAGTTAGATCTGACTATCATGAACCCAATAGCGTCGAACACCGAGCGCTGCGAACTGATACTCAACCAGAGTGAACCCATCCTCAAAGAGAATAGCTTTACCACAACTACCGGTTGCTAGAGTCCCTCGCACGTTATCACCGAAATTAGGTTCTGTTCTGATGTTTGTTGGCCCGTCTTGGATGCAGACCGAATCTGAGGCTGTATAACTGAGGACGCTTAAAGCCGGTACGCTAGTTTGCGTGTGTGAGGGGCTTGTAGGTGCTGGCGAGTAGACTCGCGAGGGTACCCGTCGTGGTGCTGGCCGTGTTGTTGGCTGTGAGCGATGACAATGATAAGGTTGCGATCCGGCATGACAGCCAGCGCTGTTCAGTCCCCCTGGATGAGCGGCGGCAGGAGAGACGAGTGCTGTGGTGATAGCTAAGGAAACAAATAATCTTAGACGCATAACAGGGAATATGAAGAAATTAAAAGCAACGTTGGATGCATCCTTTTGGAAGTCTGACGGCTATTGCTCTTATCCCGCCATGGTTGAGAATCATCTTCATCAATAATTCCCAAAGCATAAACAACATTATCTGTTGTATGAAGCTTTGCACCAGCCGCAGTCTAATGTAGAGGCTCGCCTCTAATGGATCTAGTAGAGATTTTCTGGATGCAGGCTACGGTTCATGTTCCGGTTACGTGATGATGAGCTAGTGCTGATTAGGTTCTGGTGCGAACGAAGGGAGCGATCACGTCGCCTGATAGACTCAGCTCATTCGTGTCACTTAAATTGTCCTGACAAAAGTGACACGAATAGACTTCTCTTCCAACACGATCGCCTCTCTCTCGCTTTTAGCCATTAGCACTTGTCGATGCCGAGCGCGGCCTTGAGTACATCGATGTCTTTGCCGCGATTAGCCATTCTGCCGTGAAGACCATAGTGGTCATGATGCTCTTGCAATTCCTGAGCCAATTCGCCTTCGAGTACTCGTTTGATGATCGCCTGATTGCGAGTAGAGAGCTGCTTGAGTGTTGATTGGTTAATCAACCATCTTTCGCTGTCATCTCTAGCCTGCTGGTCGTTATACTGCATAATCTCCCGAATGAGCATAGCCACTTCGCGTTCCACCTGGTCGGAATAGCCTTTTTCCGGTGTAGAGCGTTCTTGCGGAGCTGGGGGAGAGGCCCCACGATGCTCGCCTTCGATGCCAGCCGTCATCGGTTGACTCATAGGCAATGGTTGACTGACAGGTAACGAGATCGCTCCGTTTGGCTGAGTGCCCCCAATACTTAAGAGCTGTTGTAATTGCTTGAGCTGCTGCTGAGCGGCCTGGAACTGAGTGAGCTGAGCACGAAGTGCGGCGACCTCATCGTTAGCTGTGGTCAGTTGTTTTCTAAGCCGTTCACTTTCCTGCTTCAAGTGACTATTAAACTCATGTGCCATTGAGAGAGACTGTTCAATCACTTTATGAGTGCCCGCGCCGTTGCCGGCCATCTTCTCGGCTTCAGCCAGCTTCGCTCGCAGCTGTTCATTCAGTCGCTGCTCATCAGCAATCTGCTGATTCACCGCCTCTACCTGTTCGGCTAGTTCGATAGGCTGACAGCCGAAGTTATCCGCCAAAGAGATAGCGGCATCAGCGGCATCTAAGATGAGCTGCATCGTATCCTGCTGAGTGCCTAAACCAAGCTCCCCTTGAATTGCCAAGACGCGCTGCTTATCGCTCTCGGTAATGCCAATCCGACTCATCACTAGCTCCTCTGCTGGCTCAACTGCTTCTGTTGGTTTAAACGCGGCGATCGCCTCCACACCTGGCTCATTCAACCGCACTCCTTTACGCTGCCCTCCATGTGCCGCAATGACCTGATCGCTGATTTCATAGTCGAAGTAATGACGACTGGCGGCAAGCGATCGCCTAAGTTCTGTCTGCCCTGCCTCCAACACTTTGTAGTGGCCTTGAATAGCGGCTCTAAACTCTAGTTCTGGCACCTCCGGTGGACAGAACCAGAAGGTTGCAATCGTGCTGTACACAGAGCGAAAGAGATGGGTATAGAGATTGTCCTTTCCTTCCCTAGCCGGTACCAAATCGTGAAAGCAGCGATCACAAGCTTGGGCGATCGCATGACTATAGGCGCGATTCATATCCCGATTACTCATGCCTTGAGTATCGAGCAGTGATCGCAAGCGTCTAGTTGCAGAGATTACGCTACCTGCCTTTACTAGCGTCGGTAGCTCGAAGCGAAGTGATGTAGGTTCACCGCGTCGTTTGACCGCGCCTGTGAACCAGACAGACCAATCAGAAGCGGGTTCAAACTGAGCGGTTTGAATCACCTCAGCAGCGCGTCGTCCAGTCGCTACCGCTAAGCCTGCTGCCAGTTCACTCCAGTCACCAGACTGCAACAGTACAGCGGCGCGTCGAGCAATCTCATTGGGGTCGTCAATCGGCTTCGCAGAGCGCTGCGATACCGCCTGCTCAGAAGGCATATTGATCTCTGTCCACTCATCAGGTGTAAAGCCGACATTAGCTAATGCCGGATGATCGGCATCAATGGCCTTAAGTACTCGTCTGACATCGGTAATAGGGTTCTTCTGCTGCCTATGCGTCTTCAACCCCCGCTGCACCATTCGTTCTTTTACGAGCGCATCCCACCGCCGCGCCCGTCGATGGCCAGCGGCTGTATCAGCGACATTTACCACTTGCGGCAGTAGCTCTTTAAGTAGTGACTTCAACCACTCCGTTGAACAGAGCGCGATCGCTTTCGCCAAGTCGGGCTCAAGTGTTTTTGCCATCATGCTTCTCAGAACTTGATTGAATGAGTTTCCGCTACGTCAATGATTGCATCGAGCAAATCTGAGAACTGACGCATATCATCTCGATTATCTACCCCTCTAACGTCAACTACTGTTTCTTGCCCCTCAAAAATAAAATGAATCGGATCTGGGGAATCGCAGAATTCAAGCAAATAAGCTCGTAGATGATAGCCAAACTCTTCTGTATAAACGCAGTACTCGTATCGTTGGTCGTCTACCTGAATGACAGGTAGCGCAATGAAGTCTACCGTTACACTGTTATATCTCCCTGAGATATTCCTTAGCACTATGAGTTCGCCATCAGGCCATCTATCTGAAGACCAAAACAATCCTCTCAACACTGTCAGAAACTTATCCATTCTGTACTCACTATAGCTTGCGAGATTAAAGGGGTTAGTTTTGTTGGAGTAGATTTCTCTGCTCCAGATGGCATCAATAAGGCACGAATCAAAGCAACCTCCTACTCCCAAACAAAGTGATGCGGTTTTCTGATACTGAATTAGCCTAAGCAGCTAACATTTCAAAGTTATTGTAGAAACACATAAGTGTCATTTTTTATCACTATTTTTCAGTACTACAGCCCATTAATCTGGCTTAGATTTTTGGTGAAGGCTGTGAGAACATAAATCTTACGCTGCATTGAGACCGCACAGATCCTTAAACTGGGGCTCACCGATGCTAGCTACCGATGCGAGCCGTTCTACCAGCTCTGCTACGGGTGATGCATCCACCCAATGTTTCAGCCTACGAAGATGCTGAAGCTCTTGCTCCTCACCCTTTGTCTCTGTAGCAAAAGCGTGATTGTTCATCACGTAATAGCTATCCCTTGATATGGGATCAACTAAAAGTCTAGTACTCACACCTGTACGCTCTAAGCGTCCGTGTGTGCTTCCTATAAAAATTTGAAAACTAAGGCATCGGCCATCGCCAGGGAAAAAACGGGCTACAAAGCTCCAGCATCCTGGATAGCGCTGGTTGGCAACCGGCTTATCCACCTGGAACTTGTATGTACTAAGACCTATGTTATCTGACATTGAATTACTCATTAATTACTAGCTATTTATAGCAGAAGTTGGAAAAGAGCTTTTCCAGACACCTTAAGTATTAAAATGAGATTACTTTTCCTGTTCTAAAATCACGTTAGCGCTCAGGGCTTCTGCTTGTGTCTCTCAAACTCCCTTTGGTTCTCAGTGTTTATTTGTACATAGAGATTACCCTCTTTATCTTCTTTAAGTAGACATCGCGTACTTCTTTAGGGGATTCGATCACGCAGCGATCGCCATAGCGAGAAACGCGCTGAAGGAACCATAGCAGGTTAGAAATTCGTTGGGTCACTCTGGTCCAGCTTTGGCCATCAACAGACACCACTTCGATCTCTTTAATTCTAAGATCTTCAGGTTTTGGCCGATAAGTAAAACAGACCCTGAAAGTAATCTCTATAGAATCTAGCCCTTCGCTGCGCCACTTTGCATCTGTCGGAATAAGCTGGGCATCATCCCCAACAAAAAATAGTCTATTGTGGCCTAGCTCGGGTAGGTCGGGGCGATTCCCCGGCTTGGCTGTCCAGCAGTGCAAGTATTCTCTATCATCGTGTTGCACAACCTCTGCATATTGAATGAGCCGTTCTTTACCGTGATAATTGAGGATAAATGCCTGCTGCTGAATAATTGAGTTCTTGGCTTGCTGTACCCAATCAGCACTTCTACCATCTAGCGACTTTAGCGCTTCCTTTAGAGGCTGAGCCATCCGGCAGGGCTACCCAGCCAATAGCGGTTGGCATTGATCCAGGAAAGATGTTTTCTGGTGTCTCTGTCCAGTCCGCTAAAGCCACATTGTTTACAGCTCATCTACTTTTGCCGTTCAAACGGGTTAAGGATCGGATGGAGAGTCGCGCCATGATGCGACGTGGTAGGCGTAGTAGGCGAATTGATCGTAGCTTGCCTTTTGAGTTACGGAATCATCGACAGAAGCGGTTTGATAACCGCAAACAGAAGAAAGTGCCCCCTAGCATTAAAGCTAATCGCCAACTGGAGTTAAGGGTTGTGACTGAGTTATCTCAGTTATTCCCTATCTCTAAAATCGTTGTCGAATACGTCAAGGCCCGCACTAAGAAAGGTTGTTCGTTTAGTCCTGTCCAAGTTGGGCAAAAGTGGGCTATTGAACAACTAAAAAAACTTGCTTCTGTTCGTACTCTCTACGGTTGGCAGACTGCCACCATGAGAGACCACTTAGGGCTGAGTAAGTCTAAAAACAAGGCTGAGCAAACCCCACAGTCTCACGCTGTTGATGGTGTAGCCCTAGCCGCTAGCGAGTTTACAGAATACCGCAAGTATCACCGCAATGACTCAAGGGGTGCTGACTGGTCTGGTTTAGTCAATATCACGTCAGCTAACTTTGTAGTCATTCACCGTCCCCCCGTCAGCCGTCGTCAACTTCATCTAATGGTTCCCGCCAAAGGTGGCAATCGTCGGAAGTATGGGGGCACTGTAACCCGCCACGGGTTCAGGAAAGGTGATTTGGTCATTGCTGAAAAGAAAGGTATCCAGTCAATCGGCTGGGTGTCAGGAGATACCAAAAATCAGGTTTCGGTATCGGATTTTGACTGGAAGCGAATCGCACAGTTCACAGCTTCCAAGGTCCAGCTCCTCTATCGCTCTACGGGGTTGCTGGTTAATTGCCCGCAGAGATTGTCAGTCCGCAACGCATCGAGCGTAGCAGCCTGACTCTCCTTCCCTCCCCCACCTGAGCGAGGATGGGGTATCACGGAGAATTTCAGATGAATTGCAAAGTTGTCCATGATATCTACTTGCTGATGGCTTCTATTTGAGTCGAGAGGCCCGTGTCATTGCCTTTCTTCCAGAGTGATCGCATGACTATGATCGCCTTTAGTTCTGACGGCTCTACTGGCATCACTGGTGTCAGTAACTTTTTTGTTTTTATTGTGCTAGAGATTGCGCTTCCGGTTGTCAGAGTTAGCTTCCTTGGGTTTGCACGATATCGCAACTTCCCTTGTGAGCCTTGCAGAAGTCTTCCAAGCTCATCGAAGAATTGCGCCTCTTGGCTCTAAAGCCTCCTGATGTTCGAGCATACAGAAAGGGCAACGGCAATCCTTACTTGTAGGGAATTGCTGCATTACTTCCACAGAGGGTAGTTCAACAATTTTTCCTGTACCCGTATTCTTTACAAATATTCGGTAAGCAAACTGGCCATGAACTTCGGCTTCACATACCATCCCCGACCATTCTGCATACTCTTTGTAGGTGTAGTAGGATTTCTCATTTTTATAAGAGTAAAATAAAGCCTCACCAGTTGGTCGGACTACTATACATCCTACCAGTCGCCCTTTTACGGAGGGAGTTAATTGTGGTTGACCTGTCTCTTCGCTATTCGTTGATGGTTTAATTAGCATTGAGCCGATTCGAGACTTCCTTTTAAGAAAATTCCACATTGACTACAGACCGAAGAAATACTTCTCTTATCTTATACCTTGCGTACAGGCTCAGGTATCAGCTCTCTGAGAGCGTATGGTTCCAGCAGCAGTGAAGCGTTGTGAATTAGAACAGTCGCATGGCCGTAGTGTGCCAAAAGCGTTCAAAGATGCGATAGGGGGGTTAGCTCCATGCTGGCAGTCCTGCGCTGCGGCTACTTGATTGTCTTTACAGTCTTCTTTCTGCCTTCCCTTCAGTGTTAGTGCCCCTAGTGCGTCTTAGAGAATTAGCAAGCATAGTTGCGAAGTGCTTACGCAGCAAGGGGTTCGAGGCCAAACCTACGCTGGTGCAGTGAATCGTCTTCCTGTGAAGTTCTGCAAGCATATCTATGGCTGAGAAGCTGGTATAGTCGGCGCTACAGCTCGCTTCAAGTAAGTCATATGCAGTTGGGCCTTTGCTAGCTGTTTCAACTGAGGTGCTTGGAGGGAGCAGTTTGTGCTGTTCTATTAGGGTGTGATCGCCATTCAATGAATACTCTGGCATTCTGTATAGAAAATGAGCTTAACCAAGCGATCGCCCTATCTGGTTTATCTACGGTTGCAGCGCCAGCCTTCTTTATAGCGAGAAGTCCCCGCTATAGTTTTGCTATAGTGAGAAGTGATGTCGAGGTAAGAGCTGTATGCCAAGAAGAGGAAGACCAGGTGGCAATCCAGGGATAGCGGAGTATGAATTCACGAAGCAGCATGACTGGTCAGAATCATGCACAGCGGTGAAAACAATTAAGCTGCCGCCGATGATGTCGCAAGCGCTGAAGGATGGTCTCCTTCCTGAGTGGCAAGAGATTTGTCGTCAAGCGATCGCCTCGAAGCTTCCCTCTGAGATAGCGAAAGCGCTGAACTGGCCTATAGAAGAGGAAGTCACAGATGAGTGAAGCACGATTTCCTGGTTATGCTGAATACCAGAATCAAGACTACGAGGACGCCTTGCCGAAGATACTGTTAGCCGCTGAGCAAGGAAACGCAGAAGCGCAATGTATGGCTGGCACCTTGTATCAGCTAGGGTTAGGCTCAGCCGCTAATAGCGACAAAGCAGTGGCATGGTATGAGCGTTCATCAGCGCAAGGCTATAGCGTAGCGACGAACAACTTAGCCGGGATGCTAGCAGTGGCGGGCAAGGTAGAAGAATCGCAGCGGCTCTACGCCCTGTCTCGTGAGCAGGGATTCATTCACGGGCCTGCGGTAGGCGACTAGCTAACTGGCTGAGCTGAAGTAGAGATCATCTTGTCACTTCTCCAGTAGATTGATGATGTTTTGAAAATTCTCAAGCAGCAAACTCTGTTGTTTCAACTCTAATCGAAGAGAACACATTGCCGCTATATAGCGGGTATTCCCTGCTATAATATAGGGATAGCCATAGCAAGAGCCTCATTTCTCTCTCCGTCTAAAGTTCGAGAAATGAGGCCGGTCAACCCTAAGCAAATAGGATTTAAACTCATGGTACCAAGAAAAGCTCGTGCCCGTATTTTGCTGGTAGTTCTGTCGAGTGCGTTAGCGCTTTCTCTCAGCGCATTCCTCCCAGCATCAGCGCCCGCAGCCGAGATTATACGAGAGGCGATCGAAGGTGTCTTCAACAGTGATGAAGAAGAGGAAGAATGGTATATCCCAGGTGTTCGGCGCTATCGTTGTCAGCTCATCCATGAAACACCTGCTCCGGCGGACAGTGAGTTTAAGACCTGTGCCTATAACTGCCGGGGGTATGGAGCGGGTGCAACGTTCCCCTGGCCGAAGGACTTACCTTGTCCTGGCGGTTTCAATCATCTTATGCCTGAGATTCCAGAGGGATATCCGTCTCCTTACCCCTCGAACCCTGGCACCCAAGCTATTCAAGAATAGTTAGAACCACCTACACGGCCCCGCTTGAATGGATAGGCCGTGTAGTGTGTGATGGCAATCGGTGTTTCTTTTGGTAGGCGATCGCCCGACTTCAAAGCAAACCCTTCCCTACCAGCGAATGTAGGTTAAGAGGTTGGGCGATTGCCCTGGTCGTGATAGTCGTGATTACACGCTGACACGCTGACACAGATAGGTTATCGCATTCATACTGAGTAGCCCTACAGTTCTCGTCGGAGCCCTAGTCCATGATGAGGGGTATGAAAGAGCGATCGCCCCACATCTGAGGTTATCAACACTGCCCTTTAAAGTTCCAAGGTTTTTCTGACGCTAGATAGTCTTCTTAACTTTTCTTGCATTATCTGCACGACTTGAAGATGTGCCCTTGAATGCCGTGTAGCTGCAAAGAGTGCAGCGGTCATACCATTGCTTAATTCTGCTTTAGATAGCGACAGATGTTCGCTATCGAGAGCAAGCAACCCTCTAGCAAGCATCTCCAGAGTTGATTCGGGTAGCTGGGATATGTCCATCTGCCTAACAGCAGCTAGCTCTTTAAAGCTATCTATTGTGTCCATCAGCAAAGTTGAGTCGCTGCCTTCGCCTTCGCGAACCATCCACAAAACTACTTCATCACTCATAGTTTATTCCTCTACTGCGTTTTTCTTTAAATCTGTTAGTGACTTCAGGTTTCTGGTTAAAGCGATCGCCTTATTCACAGTCTATGAATTGAATTTCTGTTATTCGAGCAACCCAGCTTGTTTTACGGCCTCGATGGGCAAAGCTTTAATTACGAACCCATAGTAAGTACGCCAAAGAGATTGATGATAAAAGATAATGCAAACAAATAGCGGCCTTTGTTTGAAAACATTCCATCATCACCTCGGAAGAATTTCGCTATCAGAAACCATACATAAAATACCAGTACAGCGGTAGCTGTACATTTCAGCCACACAGCGTAGTCTGATAAGAAAAAGGCGGCGAAGATAATCAGTGAAGAACCTACATATAGGCACTTTGCGGATAAATTTTGCTTAACATCATTAGCCAGAAAAACAAAGCTCATCAACCCAACTGTGCCAATCGCCCCTATGTGTGCAACTGACGCTGCATTGGGCACTGGATTATCGATCATACTCCCACTCGATTGATTGTAAATTGGTTGCAAGTAGAAATCTTTGGTTGAATTGTCAAAGGTTTCTTGATGCGATTCTAACGCACTTCTGTAACTCTCTTGGAAAAAGTGTGAGTAAAAGTATAAATGCTTTCATCCTCTACTGATTGTGCGATCGCCTTATTGAGGCAGGTCAGATAGACTATAGCTAGAGCGAAAGAAGTATGAAAGAACAGCATAGTTGGCAATCTGGTACAAATCCTATGAATTATTCGACTGAACAAACCAGCGTTGAAGAACTGAGCAAGGAGATTAGAGAGCATACTGGAGAGCGTGTAGTACTGGAAGGAGCCGACTTGGGTGAGGCTAAATTGAGTAATACCGATTTGAGTAATGCCAACCTGCGCGAAGCCGATCTAGGCATAGCCGACTTGACCTTTGCCAATCTGCGCGAAGCCGACTTGCGTGGAGCCAATCTGTTCGGAGCCGACCTGCGTGGAGCGGACCTGGGTGGAGCCGACTTGCGCGGGGCTGACTTGGTCGGAGCCGACTTGACCTTTGCCGACTTGACCTTTGCTGACCTGCGCGGAGCCGACCTGTGCTTAGCCGACGTGTTCGGAGCTAGAAATCTCACTCATGAGCAGTTAACAGAAGCGCTACTCTGCAACACCGTTCTTCCTACCGGCATTAGCTTAGACCCTAACCGTGACTGCGAGGGATAACGGGAGTAAATTCGAGGACTATGCTGATTAGATCGATTGCTGGAATTGCAGCCGATGGTATTGCTTTGGGCGAAGGCGATATTATCTATTGATCCAGAGGTCTGTCATGGAAAGCCCTGCATCAGGGGCTTGCGCTACCCAGTAGAATTTATCCTAGAACTACTAAGTGCAGGCATGAGCCATGCAGAGATTCTGTCGGGCTACGATGATTTGGAAGAGGATGATATCCTTTCAGCCCTGTTGTATGCGGCTCGATTATATCGGGCGTGATGTCATGTTATGGGACACAGGTATAGAGGCTGAGATTTAGGGTGTTGAGCTATGCTAGTCGAACAATTACCATTAGCCAAGGGTAAGACAACTTGTCTTATGGAAAAAGATCTTTTATACAAGGCGTCATCAGCGCTAGCAGAGAAGGGATTCACCTCAGAGCAGATTAGAGAAGTCGTTGGTGAAGATGCCATTTTGTGTGTTGAATGTGGCTTACCTGCGACGTTAGTTTGTGATGGATACATCCCCCGGTGGCTAATGAAGTGGGGGCCAACAGTCAGTCGAATCCTTCAAGACCCTAAGACAATAAGCGAAGTAAAACTGAAAGATGATAATGCTTTCACTCGTAGACGAATATACGAAACAGGATTGCTAAAAAGCGATATTTTATACGAAACATGCGATCGGCCCCTTTGTAAAGACTGTCGAGAGACGACTGGATATACCATCTACTGTGGAGAAGACGGTGGAATTGTTAGCCATGATTACTGTCAAGAATGTGCGGGATACATACCTCAACTGAGAAGAGAATAGTGACTATGATGGATTTTCGGCAGATGAGACAGATGTATGCCTGTATCTGCCAGGAGCGGTCTGCGACGATCTGGTTAATTATGAATTCACTAATGTGACGAATTTGGCAATAGATTATCGAGGCAGTTTGTTTGAACCGGCTTTTGAGATGGCCAGAAACCTCGATCGAAACTTGGTTTTCCCAGCACGCAAAGGGAGGATTTTATGAGTCCATGAACGTTCTCTGCTGGTATTGAACCCCAATTTAATTATGATGATGAGAGGTTGCATCATATTTGGCACAGTCTTACTAACGGTCGCTTTTATCAGGCATGAAATGACATCAGGTTTGTTATCTTGAGAGAGGGAGCAAGAATACAAAGTTGTGAAACGGCAATCCAAACGGCCTGACTACGAAGCATTACGGTATACGATCAATCGAGCGCGATACGCTAAGCGTACTGGTCACTGCAAAGTGCAATGGGCCGAACTAAAGCAGGCGTTAGTAACAGCCTGGGAGTTTGGCTACATCCGCTACCCTGGGGGGGTGAAGTCCGTTAGAGGCAACACCAAAGCCGGAAGAACTATCTTGCTAGAGCTAGCTGCTCAGTTTAAGGACGCTAAGCTAGTGGTCAAAACTACTTTGAAGAAGGAATATGGATGGACAGATCGTCTCATCGCAAAGTATCAACTAGAGCCGGACTTGCTGGTCGAAAATCCTCACTATAGGCGTGGTGCTGCGATGCATCTCTATGCGCTCAATCGAGTGAAGCGCATTGCCTCAGAAAATGAAGTAGCGGCTGAGTTAGCGAACGTTCTAGCCCAGCGCCCAGCGCGAAAGCAGGCGGCGCAGCAGGCAGCGCGAACCCGTTCTATTGCAGAACAGGAACGTCAAGAAGCAGCTCATCAGTCTTTTCACATGTTCTTAGATGGATTGGCCTTTATTGTCCCTACCTGGTCTGTAGAAGCGCTATTAAAGCAAGCCCTTAGCCGTTACAACACTTTTAATTATGGTCTATCTGCTTCTATCTCAGACGATGCTGACTTTCTCTACCAGATAGCACGAACCTATCTGTACTACGATTGTACGAACTATGAAGCGCTACTCCAGCTATACGATAGCGATCGCCAGCGAGCCGATATTCGAGCGAAGGTAGAGGAAGCTGTAGAAGCCGCTTATCCGAATTTGCTGGAGAGAGTGCAAATGGTTAAGGCGAGATTGGAAGGCAATCGTTTGTAATTTTTATTATGAAGCCTCTCCCACCGAGCGTGTCGCTATAGACTGTTTACGCTGGTCTGTCCTGAAGTGATGGTTCGTACTTTTGCTATTCAGCTATTGTAGGCTTTCTGATCCATTGGTTGTTTAAGTATTGCATAGGCAGCATTCAGCAAGAGAACGGACTGAGTAGCCTCTGCTGAAATCTCGTCGCAGCTAAACACTCAATTAGGCGAAGAAGTCATTCTGTTGAAGTAAGCGGCAACGACATCGAATGCACCGATTAAAGCAATGAGAGATAGGGTAGCGAAGGTAGCCAGGGAGAATACCGGAGATAAGGTCTCACCAGCAGGGAAGAATAGTTCTTCTAGCTGATCGGTCATTCCATGCCAAACAAAGAAAGCAACTAGGCTCCCACAAGTTGCTAGAGCGCCTGATGCGAGGTAGTAGAGCAGAAGCATCATCTTATTCTCTTTCTCTTCTTCTGCTTCCTCTGGGCCTTCTTTAGAGCTACTTTTGACCACATCTACTAGTCCGAATAAGATATAGCCTTCGTAGCTAAATGTCATCCAAAAAACGACATCGCTAAGCAGACTTTCCCAGCCAAGTCTAGAAAAGATAACGGCTAGAGGCAGAAGAAAGACAGCGTAGAGATAAAACCAGCGTGTTCCCGAAGTTAGGCGTAGATTTATCATTGGCTTGCAAAATTTTATTTAGTCAAGAGACAGAGTAGATTGTGGATTTCTGGAAATTATAGCGGTTCTTAAAGAGTGACCACATGACTATAGACCCAGTACATAACTCTTAATCACCAACGCTATCATATCTATTCGGAGTCTAAAAGAGCAGAATAAAGAGTATAGATATAGATAAAGGAGAGTCTTTCTATTTCAATAGGGCGCGATCGGCTGTTCATTGGTTTAGAGGAAAGCGATTGCTTGGCTCAGAGAGGTTTTCACGCCAAACGCCTGCCACTGTTTGACTCTGCGCTTAACTCCTCAATATCCTAATGTACGTCCTTTTCGGATGCCGCTCAAGGTGATAGTGCGATAGTATCGGGATAGCTGAGTACTTTTTGGATTGGGTGTGTGACATCTGCGTCCTATGTTGCTTGACAGATTGCTGAGATATCGCAAAAAACCGCCGCGAGATGAGATGCGAGTTAGGGTAGAGACTATCTTAGGAGGAAAGCCGCTACCCAATATATTTTGGCGGAATATTTTGACTAAGCTCAGAGATAAAGCTTCACGTACTCCCTTCCGGCCAGCCTTATATAAGGCATCACTGTCGCAATGTGCTCAGTTATTAGAGATGCAGCAGTTTGCGATATCGAGCGTTCATGCAGGCTTAGACAATGCTGTGAATCCCTCTGAGCTACTGACGTTTCTCCAACAAAGTGGTCTAGATGTTGAATTTAACATTCTACTAAAACATCCAGATTTTCCTGTGCAAACGCCTATGACGTTATGCACATCGTTTGCGGTCAGATACACTGTTGAAGATTTTCCAACTCAATTCGTTCAGAGATTTGGATATCATCTTGGCAGTGGTTTGATCGTCAGAAATATAAGCGGGGAAACGTTGATAGATAGCTCCTTTATTGTTAATTTGGGGTCTCCAAATTGGGGGAAACGTCGTTATCTTTTGCATATTAGCTCCCGATAGCGAGTAGCAGCGCAGGCTATACACACACTTTTTGTTAATTCTTCTGGGCATCCCCTTTAAGCACCTAAATACCGGAGATGTTTCTGACGCTAGATCGTCTTCTCATCTTTTCCTGCCCATTCTGCGTACTCGTTATAGGTGTAGTAGGATGTCTCATTCTTATAGGAGTAAAATAAAGCCTCGCCAGTTGGTCGGACTACTATACATCCTACCAGTCGCCCTTTTACGGAGGGTGTTGATTGTGGTTGACCTGTCTCTTCGCTATCCGTTGATGGGGAGCCTGCTTATCTGCTGGACAATCTTTTCTTGCTTTCAAATATTCTTGTCAATCTTGGTTAAGAACCTATAATTTTTACCCCCACCTGATACCGAGGTGGGGGTGTGCAGATCGTAATCATCAATTCATAGGGAATGAACTAAGCAGTTTGTAGGCAATGAGGGAGCATATATATAGACCTATTGTTAATGCAAACCCGCAAATAAGATTTAACTTTGTTTGTGTATAGGCTTCCCCCGAAAAAAGGGAGTCGTGGTGGAAATAGGCTTCAGCTACTTCAATAATTTTCTGAGCTATAGCTGTTTCAACTGTTTGATACAGTCTTGGAGGAATGCTTATCAATTCACTTCGAATATCTATCAGCACTTCATCTGAAACCGTTTTCGGCTTCTGGCTTATTTCTACAGAGACAGACGGAATCACGGGGACTCAGATTTTGGCTATGAAAGCAGCAGCCGCTTCGATGCGTGGCTCTACTTTCCTGCCAGAGCTTCATATGAACTGACCAGCAAGAAATCTGGGATCAAAGTGAGAAACGGCGCTCCCAACCAAATGGCCAACACAATTGCAAATGCGGAAAACCACCTTTGACTGTCATCGAGACCACCTGTCTCTTTATTACTTTTCAAAGAATTGATCTCTTCGACAGTCTCTAGCTCTTCGATAGCCGTGGTGATCGCGACTTGTGAGATACCCGTTTCTAGAGCAATTTCGGTAATGTCGTGTGAGCTAAATGACTCTACGTCAATATCCTTATCTAAGGTATTGTTCTCTTGTTCTTTATCAATCTCGATAGCCAGGGTTAGCGATCGCAAGAGTTGATTCCAATTGTACTTAGCCATGATTAATTTCCTAACCCGAGGGTAAGTACCCCAACTATCTTCCTCGAAGATAACACCTTTTTCTACCAGGGCGATCGCCACTATAGCTCCCATCTGCATCACTTTTGGTGACGGTGCCCTTATTATGTCAAAGGAAGCTAGCAAGCATGGTAGCGAAGTGCTGACACAGCAGGCGGTTCGGGGTAAAAACCACCCTTTGACTGTGCGTCGTCTTACTGTGACGTTCTGCAAGCATCGCTATAGCCGAAAGTTATGTATAGAGGGAGCTACAGCGTTCAATGAGTAAGTTATATGCAGTTAGGCCATTGCTAGCCACTGCAACTGAACGTCAAGCCTACACACTGCACTAACTTGTTAGCAAGCATGGACCTCAGCATAATGGAGGTATTCTATCATTGGCAACTTCTTGAAACAGAGCCATTTATGTCGTATGAGTTGGCGAGTAAGTTCGGTCGCCTAACAGTTCCCGCCTGAATACTCCAAGTTGCTTTGCCCACTCTTTTGAGATTTTGTAGAGAAGATGAGCAAGCTCTCTACAGCACTCAGGAGTTAAAAAAGCGTTATCCTCACCCAATTCAGTATTTATGTATTCCAGAATATTGCCATGACAAAGGTTATGGCGAACACGCACGACCTCTATATTAACTTTATTGGGTTTTTTGCTTTCTAGTTTTTCTAGAAAATTATCTTCCTCTGGGAAAGCTAGAGCCCCTACTGGCAGACCTGCTTCATGTGCAGATTTTACAAGTCTATTGCTTAGTGTTTGAGTAGCATCTAGTTCTTCAACTCTGCCAGGGTTCTTCACTTGATGCATCGTAACTCTCAGCGAAGCTTCAATACCGTTAAGGAAGCTTGTACATGCTGGTAAATAAAGCTCACTTTTCAGTGCTTGGACCGCCTGCGTAAAAAACCAATGGACTTCTGCTCCGAGACCTTGCTTGGCGAAGAACCTGCTCTCTTGAGGTTTTCCGCATCCCATCTCTATGAATTCTTGAATTCCTTCATCCATGCACTGACCTCAAAATGCATAACGGCCTCAAATTGAGCGGTGGTTAGAAAAAGCCTCTCGTCCGTGTGTTCCGTCCATCCGCTCCAACGCGTAGTTAGGTACGATGAGTAAGGCGACTTAAATTGATAATATTGTACCGCCTGCGCCGAGATTTTGAGTTATTGAATCCAGGCGTTAACAGTTTCTGCATGAGCGACATTAAGCGCCTCTTCAGCGGACTGCACCGCCTGTGTAACGGCGATCGCCATTGACGGTTCTATCAGGTAAAGGAAGAGGCTTTTGCCTCTGTTGTCTCGGCAAGGGTATTGGCTGAGTAACCAACGACTGAGTTGAGAAGTAGAAAGTATCTTTGTCGCCAGTCAGTTCAGCCATCCAACTTTCATCGAGGGTAGGTTCTTGGCCATACGCCTCAATCTCCTCGAAGACTTGTTCAGCGAAGCCACAGAATGCATCGGTATCGGCCTGAATGCGGCTGGCGGCGATTGCAAAGAGTACGAGATAGAAGTTATGCGGGTTATTTTTGTGAGAGAGTGCTATGAGTTGAGCACGAAACCGCTGAGCCTTGGCTTGTGCCTGCTGCCATTGCTGAGCATTGAGCCTAGTTGTGGTCTCAGCCATCTATCGTATTCTCCAGCCGACAGAGGGGACAAGCGGCAGCGGGTTGTCGGTCTTGAGTGATGGTAACGTCTTGGCCGAACTTAGCCTGAAGAATACCAATAACCGTTTGGATATGGCGTCTGAGCTGAGCTTGGGTAACTCCTATTAGATGAATAGGAGTTACCCTTTCTATCGGTTTCCCCGCATCCTCGAAGAGGGGCATGAAAGAGCGATCGCATGAACGAGCCATCGGTACGGTTCCGATAGAAGGTGATCAGCACCGCTGGGGCGATACGTGGTCATAGAGCGGGATATCAATGCTGTCAATCCGCTGACTGCGTTGGCGAGATCGCTTTATAGCCTTGTTGAGTGAATGCTTGGCATAGTAAGAACGCCTAGAGTGACAGGTTTGACCCAGCCAGCAAGCCTTAGCCTGTGCCCCCTCAACGGATTGAGCGGCGCAGACAGTGAGCGTTTTGGCAGCGTGGCATCGCTAAATGAGATAAGGGTAGTCTGAGTTTAGTCTGAGTATGCTCGTTGTAAAAAACATCGGTAGTGAGACTGCTAGTCAGCTAAGAATGTCTAATTGGAATACCTCTAGCAATTAACTAGCAATTAACTACCTTTTAGAAAGGACTAATTGACTTCAAACTACAAAACCATAAAACCAAAGGGTTTATAGCCCCCTGTAAGCCTGATCACAGTAGCACAATGATGACCAGAAAAACTAAAAGGCATCAAGCTGGAAAACCAGAAAGCCAGAAAACCATTTGCACAAAGCTTGGAGTAGCCAACTTACAAGCATAGTTTCCTATGACTGGCTGACTGTGGTTTGTCTTCACTCTTGCTACTGTCGCTGAAACGAAATGCAGAAAACCAGAAAACCAGACTCTTAGAGATCAACTTATCCAGTCGTGCGATTGTGTAGTACATTCATTGAAAGGTAAAACCAGAAAGCCATCTTTCTAAGTTTCCCCTTTTTCATATTTCTGGTTTTCTGCATTTCCATAATTTAGGTATCTCTAGTAATGAAGCGACCAATAAGTCCATACCCTATGTAGTGCCCTGTATGATGGCGCTGGCAAATAGAAGTCTGCATTTCCTTAAAACCATCTTTCCTTAAAACCAGAAAACCAAACAATCAACTATTATTAAGTAATAGCCCGTACTTCGTTGTATCAACCTTTTATCCGCACCTCTAGTCAGAATGTCATAAATCCAGAAAACCAGAAAATCAGAAAACCGTAGAAGTCGTCATCTATGCCTCCCTTCCCGTCCTGCTGTTGCTGGGATGGAATACAAGAAAACCAGAAAACCAGATTTTTGGAGATCAGCTCATTTATTTTGCATTTGTGAAGTATATTTAGAAGGTAAAACCAGAAAGCCATCTTTCCCTTTTCCCATATTTCTGGTTTTGTATCTTTCATGATGTAGCTATTTCTTTTTACTGTGCTTTTTTTGTTTGTTTGATAGCCCATTCCCCTCTGTAAGTAGAACCAGAATTCTAGAAATTTTCTATGAAACTCATCACAGTCACTAGCTATAAAGGCGGCGTGACCAAATCGACCACCGCCATCCACTTGGCGACCTATCTCAGTAATCAGGGCAAAGTACTGCTGATTGATGGCGACCCCAATAGAACGGCGATCGCATGGAGTGAAAGAGGTCAGTTACCCTTCGATGTTGTGGACGAGCGTAAAGCGATGAAAATTATCGCGAACTACGACTACGCTGTCATTGATACGCCTGCTCGCCCCGACTCATCAGATCTAAAAGAACTGGCTGAAGGATGCGACTTATTGATATTGCCAACCCTACCCGATGTCGTCTCACTTGAACCGATGATGCAGACCGCCAATGACTTAGGTGACGCGAACTACCGCACCCTCATTGCTATCGTACCGCCGAAGCCGAACCGAGACGGCGAAACGATGCGCACAGAGCTACAAGAAGCTGGTGTGCCAGTATTCAATACAATGATTCGTCGGAGTATTGGCTTTAGCAAAGCAGCTCTAGCCGGGAAGCCTGTTCGTGACCTCACGGGCGGCGATCGGATGGGTTGGATCGACTATGAAAAGCTGGGCGAAGAAGTAATGGAGCTATTGAAGTGAGTGAAAATCAAAACCAGAGTAAGTATGGAGCAATCCTTAATAAAGCTAGACAATCAACAGAGCCAGAACTCGAAGTAAAGCTGGAAAACCATAAGAAATCAAAACCAGAAAACCAGAAAAAAGTAAAGCAAGAAAGGATGGTGAACGTAGGTGCTAAAGTGCCTGAGTCTTACCGTAACCACTGGGCTGCTGAAGCCAAACGCAACCGTCGCTCGATGACTGATGTTATCATCTCGGCCTTGACAGACGCCTTTGGTTTACCGCCCGAGGAGTGACGCCCACTTCATCACACGCTAGAACTGAAGGAAATCAGAGCGCTAGAAAGCTAGCAAGCATGGTTGCGAAGTGGCTATACAGCAAGCGGTTCGAGGCCAAACCTACGCTTGTGCTGTGAATCGTCTTCTTGTGAAGTTCTGCAAGCATACCTATGGCTGAGAAGCCTATATAGTCGGCGCTACAGCCTGCTTCGAGTCAGTCATATGCAGTCGGGCCTTTGCTCTATTGAAACGAGAGTGTGGATAGCCTTGACAAAGGAGGCAGCACTAATCGACAAACCCATAGATCCGCTAATCGATTTTCTTGCTGTCATTCATTGGTTTTCGCTCGGTAGTGATCGTCACTATGCCTTCACCGACCAGAGCGATCGCTTGCTTTTTCCCTACTGCTTTCCTTCTCCAGTAAGAGCGCGGCTAGGGTCGTCGCTTCAACAGCCGTGATCCAAAAAAGACTTTCAGTACGTTCCAAGAGTAGAACGATCCTTAAATCCAAACGGTAAGGGCATCGTTAAACCTGACTATTCTCTTGTTGATTGAGGACATTTCAGGATATCTAAGGATATAGAAACGCATCCCAGTAGGATTCCTAAGTGAACAACTATGATGCCTGCGCATAAATCTAGAACGAGAATCAGTGCGCTACCGACAGATAGTGTTGCTAGACAAGCGGTGCGCAGCAGAAAGTTTAGGATGATTGCTTGTCGCCCAGACAGTCTTATCGCTTGTCGCGCCGCCCGAAAATCATCAGAGCTATAGAACAAAAACGAACCTCTAACAAAGCTTTGGTGAAGGTGTTCTGCGACAACAATGGCTGATTTTGAGAATAGGACAATCATATTCTTTCGGCTCGAAAGAAAAATAACTATATCGTATGATAATAAGACAATCTTCAAGCAAAGCCATACGTGTGGACTGTGCAAACC
Source organism: Synechococcus sp. PCC 7335 (assembly GCF_000155595.1). Taxonomy (NCBI): domain Bacteria; kingdom Bacillati; phylum Cyanobacteriota; class Cyanophyceae; order Synechococcales; family Synechococcaceae; genus Synechococcus; species Synechococcus sp. PCC 7335. The sequence goes on from NZ_DS989907.1 coordinate 146,170, forward strand.
AAAACTACTCAGTGATGAGAAGGTTCACCTGCACCACGTTGACGGTAATCATAACAACTGGGAACTCAACAGCCTCCTAGTCGTCCATTGCAGCGTTCACCACTGTCTATTTGCGGTATCGCTTATATTAGTGACATCAATTTCTGGACAGAGTGCTCGCCTTATCTGCAGTCTATGTCGAGTGTGATGTCAGGCTTAGAGAAACAAGTATAGACAATCGAGTATAGGAATGAATACAAACAGCGATCGCCCCCCTTCACTCGTGGCGGTTGTCCGTCTGACAGCATCTGAACATATGTTTTGTCAGCTAATCAGGCGTCCAACTCACAGCAAACTCTTAGCCGCACAGGACAGCCTGGTAAGTCTCGGCTGAATAATCCGAACTGGAAGCCCTATCGCAATAGCCAAGAATTAGCGCTGAAGGTCTACGAGATGACGCACCCAGAACAACCTAGTGTTTACGACAATGGTGTGGGGCTATCCTAGTCGAATGGGGAGAAAGAAAAGCCCCAAGTTTAGAAACTGATTTTTCTGATTGATTAAAGTCATGCGATTCCCTTTCCCCTTCAGAAAACTATCAACGAAAGAGCACGAATACCGCAAGAAAATAATGCAACGTAAGCGCCTGTTAGCAAAGCGAAGCATTAACCTAGTAAGTTATATACCAACTCCACTTGTAGATTATGAGTTGGATCAAGTTGAGAAGTGGCTGTGTGAGTACCATGCTGAAATGCAGGCGGAGAAACTTCAAGAGCAGGTAGAGTTTGAGGCGGCACTTGCAGAGCTAGATGCTGAAATCCCCAGGCAGTAGATGCCAATACTGCTTTCCCCCAGAGCGATCGCTACCCCTTTATCTACCAGCGCGATCGCCCGAGCCTTGACTACTCCACTGGTGTCAATGGTGTCACTGGTGTCGATGATGTTTCAGGACAATCGAGTATAGGAAAGAATTCAAGCAGCGATCGCCAGCTCAATCGCTATACGAGAAGGTGATCGCGTGCGCCTGTCTCAAATTAAAGTAGATAATCATAAATGCGGATGCTTCTGTATTACGTCTGACGTATTATATGAGTGTAGATATTGAGGTGATTCAAGTGTTTGTTTATCGCCTAGAAAAAACCCGCAACGAGCTACCCACTCACTGGGCCTACAACGACGCATGGATTGCCGACGGGAGAGTCGGTGTTATCGATAATCGGACTGAGGGTTTCCAGGTTTGGGGCTCACTACCTGAAGTAGTTGAGGCGATCTTAGGATTGACTGACGTGGACGGAGACTACACGATTGACTCTGGCTACGAGTGGTTGCATGTGATTGAGGCTTCTGATATTGAAGATGGCGGCGGTGTCTGGTTCGCCGTGCATCCGAGAGATGTCGCGTCAGTGCGGGTGGTCCGAGTCCATGAATTGCTAGATGAGTGGAAGCCTCTAGCGCTAGAGGCTATTGAAGATGCTGAAGAAGACGACGAGGATTTAGAGGTTATCGACTGGTGTGAAGAACACCAGTCTGAGATGGCCGACTGGCTAGAAGCTCGGATCGAGAAGATTCAGCCAATATTTGTTGATACTCTGCCCAATCCCTACGAGGTGGAGGCGTGAAAATCACAACTCATCTGAAGACGGTCGCAGGGTTCAGTGCCTGCGGTCTAGGTAATCCGATTGGTTCGGACAGCACAATGGAGATCGAGCGCGTCACTTGCCGAAAATGTCTGCAGAGCCTCGCTGCCAAGGAGCGCGGATGTTGCCCTTCTGTTCGGCCAGGCCCAAAGCCTCATGGCGATTCTCCCAAGGCAAAAATCACGATACGGATTGACGCTGACCTATTAGAGCAACTGCAGAAAGAGGAAAATCGATCAGCCGTGGTTGAGCAGGCGTTGCTCGAATACTATAAGTTGAGAACGCTACCGAGGAGGATCTAACCAAGGCCATCCTCTGCAACACCGTTCTTCCTGACGGCATTAGCCTAGACCCTAACCGCGATTGCGAGAGATTGTAAGAGTATGACTGATAGTCCCGCTATGGAGTGCTGTCATCGTCTGTTGACTGTTTTTCTAGCATTGCGATCGCTATTGCCCCATCACGGCCTCTTATCTTCCAGTAGTCATTCGTGTCACTTAAATTGTCATAATAAAAAACGACACGAATAAATTCATCGAGGCGTGGGAAGGGTTCATAATTCAGGTTAGGTGCCGGTATAGTGAGAGCTGAATTGCTGGTCTGGTCAAAGTCAAAGATATCAGAGTCTAAGCCCGCTTCATCGAGGGGTTGTTGCTTCTGCCTTGGCCTCTGTTGTCTCGGCAGGGGTATTGGCTGATTAACCAACGTCTGAGTAGAGAAGTAGAAGGTATCTTTATCGCCAGTCAGTTCAGCAATCCAACTTTCATCGAAGGTAGGTTCTTGGCCATACGCCTCAAAGTAGCTGTGATAGCAAACATCTGCTCCCAGTCCATTACTGTGAGCGGTGTAAAACTGTCAGGGGCCTCAGCATAGCGTCTGAGTCTTCTCCTTCCCTCCCCGAGACCGCAAGCGCTGCGCTATTCGACAAAGCCTGCTGATTTATCTGCCTTGAAGGTTAGAATTGCAAAGACTTTAGGAGATTGCCTAGCTGTCCAATCCATAGCTGTCTAAGATGATGCCCGCGATAAAGGTAGCTTCTGTTTCTGCGGCTTCACGACTCAGCGCCAAGAAAGAATCGTCCTGAATCTCCAAAAACCGGTTGGCTATCTCCTTTGTTAGACCCTCAAAACCCAACACTTCAGCTTCTTTTTTCGAGAACTCTCTTGCAACTCGCCAGAAATTGTCTGTGTACATCACTGCGCCACAGCGTCCGAAGTCGCAGCTGAAGTCTGGATTGTCCGTATTATAAGCAGTCTGAGCTTCGTAAAGAAGAAAGAACTCGTAGTCTCCCATCTGATCAACTGGGCTGTTTCTTTCAAATACGTCCGATATATCCTGTACTGCACGGACGACGACTTCATCTCGGGTACTAAACTCCTGACGCATCTCTTCGGCGCTCTTCAAAGCGGTAGATTGATCGCAACCTAAGAGCGCAGTGCTGGCGAAAAGTGTTAAACCAAGGGCAATTAGTTTTAAGTTTTTCATTTTCAATAGTGTGGTTTTTTTGAACAAAATTGACGTATTCCTTTAGTAATCTTGCAGAAATTCGTACAGATAGGCCCGTGTATAGAGTTCCCGAAGGAACCGCCGTAGCGTGCGATCTGCGACATCATTAACGCCTATCATCGCTTGGACTTACCTTAATGCTGGGGAACAGGAGAGAAGGCGGCTGCCGATGGAGTCAATGGAGCGATCGCCCCCTCACCTGTAGTTCACCCGAGCGTGATCGCCGCTGGCAGCATGAAAGCAGTAAGACTAGGACTGAGCCTGAAGTCTAGGGTGTTGCCTGCTGCCTGTGCTTTTCTATCAGCGCGATCGCTTCTACTACTGCTGCCCGTTACAACGTAGCCTCAAGTCACTCAACGCACCCTAAAGCCCTAGCAAGGAAGAAATGATTAGCTAGGGCGCTATGCCAAGCGACAACGCTGACTGAGCAGTAAGCTGCCCAATAATTTGGCACGGCACTCGACATTCTGCTTGTGCCAAATTATTTGGCATTGTATAGGAGCAATTGTATATGCCATCACCTCAAAGCACCTGTAGCCGCGTGAGTGGTTAGTTAATGAGAGAGGTTCAAAGGTGCGCCCAACAGTTGACTAAATCTCTCTCTATTCGATAGCAGTGAGTGTAGATAGTTTTCTGTATTGAGGGAGTGCCGCTATTCTGAAGCGGTATTGTTGGTCGGTGCAAGTGCTCCCTTGCGGGCGCTATCCCATAGTGCGATCACTACCCCTCCATCTTCCAAAGCGATTGCCCCGATTCAAAGCAATTTTCTCTACCAGCGACTGCCGTGAGCGATAGGATGAGGCAACCCCAGCATCTAGCTGCTTGCGAACAGCAGGCATGAGCGCCCCGGTTCCGATTCTATGGCGCTGAGATTGGTCGTGCTGCTTGCGAGGATGATGCTAGTGAGTGTCTTCTCTATAAACAGTCAGCTATCGGTAGCTGCTTTCCCATAGAGCGATCGCTAGACATTTATCTTCCAGAGCGATCACATGATTAGCTCCTAATCCCCAACGCTACTATATCCATTTTGAGTATAGAACAGTTACAGAATGATGAGTGTAGATATAGATAGTTAATGACAGTGAAGCAGCAGAGCGATCTCTACTTTCAAAGTGATCGCTTTCCAACGCAGTCACTTTTCTCCCCGTGTGATCGCTTTTGCTACCAATCATCTGTTTCCGTTTGTTCGGCCTTAGCCCAGAAAATGCCTGACACTTTCTTCCCAGGAAATTGTTCTAGCAGCTTGTTGCGTGCAGCCGAGAAGGTAGCACCGCTCGTGAGTACATCATCGAGCAGGCAAAAGATCTCGTCTTCGTTGCAGCTAGAGAAGATCGCTTTATTAATGCCGATACTACTGTAGACCTCTCGCACTGTCCTCGGTGCGCTACCAGAGTGCAAGCTTTCTCTATTTACGACGCATTCCAGTACAGGCCAGCATCTGACAGTCGATAGATTGGTTGCTACCGCCATTGCCACTTGTAATACTCTGTCGTCGTAGTCAGGATGACTAGATGTTTTAGAAGGCGGCATTGGAATGAGTGCTATAGAGCGGTCTTTGGGAATATTGGCCTTCAACAGAGCCGTTAGCTCATCCGCAAACTTTTGGATAGCTACTCGCTTCCAATGCAATCTTTGAGTCTCGCTAGGCTTAATCTTGAGATTGCTGATTTGTTGGTTGGTATCAGAGAATTGGTATCCTTGCCCGACTGTGTAAATGCGTCCGTATATAAGATTTAGGTCTTTGTGTTCAGGGCAACTGGCGAGCCAAACAGAATCATCAGTCCGTCGCCATCTTGCATCACCGGTCATATCTATCGAAGCTGCTCTAGTACTTCAGAGCCGTCCTCAATCTTGATAGCCCCTCGCTTGAGAAATCTTTCTGGCCACTCCAACCCTCTATCAAAACAGGACTTTAATATGAAGAGCTTTCTGCCTTGCTGTAGTGCTGCTCTAGCCTGAATTAGAGTGCCGCTCGTCTCGGAAGCTTCAACGATGATAGTGGCCTGACTCAGTGCCGACATGGTCTTATTGCGCTCTGGGAAAAAGCCTCGATTACGGCGATAATCTTGCATTGAATACTGGTAGAAGGGCACCTGAGTAACCAGTAGAAACTCTTTTGAAATTTTTCTCTGAAGCTCAGCATTTTCTTTTGGGTAAACCTCATTCAGCGCTGTGCCGATAACAGAGATAGTTCTGCCGCCTGCCTCAATGGCTGCTCGATGCGCTTCAGTGTCAATGCCAGTCGCTAACCCCGACATCACAGTAAAGTCGCTTGCTACTAGCAAACGAGCAATCTTCCTTGCACGCCTGCGGCCCTCGTCTGTAGGCTTCCTGCTACCAACAACGGAAACAGCTTTAGAGGAAAGCAGATCTAAATTGCCCTGATAGTAGAGAACTTCTATTGGATTTTTCGCATCCCTAAGCGTTGTTGGATACTCGAAGTCTCCATAAAATAGAGCAGAAAAGCTTCTGAAAGGAAGAAGGTCAGCTATTTTGCACTTAACCGCCTTGATTATTCCAGGCGATGCATTTTGCTCTCGTGCTATGACAGAGGGCAACTCATGGTTAAACGAAGCAAAGAGCTTGGCTAGCTTAGGCACACTAGGGTACTGAGTCCAAAGGTATTCATAGGCAGCAATCTCTAGCACAGGACTGATGAGGTTTGGCCAAGATGATTGATATTCTGCAAACATTAGGATGATCTACCTCTGCCCCACAATAATAGTACAACTGTACTTAGCTATCTTAATTGTACTGGATATCGATTAGATGTGAAAATACACAAGCCCGAATCTCTTGTCCTTTACAGTTGGTATTTATAAGCTTAGTGGGTGATCGCACGAGCCTATATAGCGTCATCTAGCCATCCGCATCGGCAATCCCAATGCACTCTTGGTGGACTGGTTTGCTGCATGAGTCTTTTGCAGGTAGGACACCGACCTGTAAAGGCGGGGTGCCAGTCTTGAATAGCTAGCGTTTGCTCTAGAAGATGTCGAGTGATGGGCGCTGGGACAATCTCACGATTGAAGAAGGAATTCTGTCGGGGGGTATCAGCCATTCTCGCACTAGCTTGTGTCGTATGATTAAAGAATGCCCAATTGGGCGGTTACTCAGTATTGTCACCATTCAATGTCAATTATTTTAGAGCGGTTCTTGCCTGCTGATGAGTAGGTTCTCGAGAGCGCGATCGCCCTATCCGATCCTTCTTTCTGGATCGCTGAGATGCTGGCTTTGGCGTAGTGGAGAGTTCATTCGTGTTACTCAAATTACTTTAATAAAAAGCGACACGAATGAATTCGTCGAGGCGTGGGAGTGCGTCATTCAGTTTAGGTGTAAGTACCTTAACATACCTATTACGAGTATAAAACAGTCATAGAATTATGAGTATACATTGAGTATAGATATAGATAGTGGATGATAGAGAAGCAGCGCGATCGCCACCTTCTCTAACTGCTTACCGTCGCTGTTTTCTAAAGTCCCAAGGCATGATGGGATTGGGATTAGACCAGAAGGCTAGACGATTCTGCTGGGCGATCGCCTCAGCCTCTAGATAGGCAGGCCCTAAAGTAGCGAAGCTGTGAACAGGGGCAATCCGTTGACTGTGGTCTCCGGTCACTTTAGCTTCGTAAAGTCTGACAGGTCCATTGCCCCTAGTTCATAGTGTTGCATGAATAGATATGAGGGTTATAGCTCTATTTACCTCAAATCGCTCGTCTCAGATTATGGAGTGCGATCAAATAGCTCAAAAGTCAAAGTATGACTATCTTTGTATAAACCACCGGGCGGGAATGGGACGAGTGCCCAAAGTGCATTTGGATTTAGTATATTCAGTCCGCTGAAAGTTGTGGTACTAGGTAATACGACTAGGCTCGCTTCTGGAAGCGACTCTTGTTTCTTAAGATCCCAAGCAGAATTTTTAACCTCTAGATAAGAGAGGGTGTATCCATAGTTTTGACTGTTATTTGTAACCTTTCCAACAAAGGGAAATCCAGTGGTATTCATCACATTGTTAGAACTGTCGTCAAGTACGAAGAAAACCTGGCCGCTGTTATTAAATCCATTAAACTGAGTTCTTCTAGAAAAGTTGAGAGCAACGGTTTTGCTTAGTGGCTGTGGTGGTGATGGGTCTGGCTGACGCTTGATCTGAAAGGGCAGGAATAAGCTACGCTCCGGCTTAGGACCTGTCTCTATACTGATCTCATACTGTCCTGGAGAAAGCTGTGGTACTGTGACCGATGCTATCTCTGTCTTTTTCACGCTGGCCGTTACATCGATGCGAGCCTTTTCAACCCCCATTTCATAAAACAACAGCGTTGTTTGTGGAGGTGTATTGAAGAAGTCGCCGAGTAAGGTGATTGTGCTACCGCCAAAAGTACTGGTTGGTTTAACTTCCCGCAGAATTGGCGTACGCTGCTTTATCTCAAGTTCAATTTGCGCCGTCTGAGACATCTGGCGAAAGGATGTAAGATCGATAGCAGCGGCATCTAAATACAGGCTGCCGAGTCCGATAGGTATCCAGTTGGATCTCATTAGCAAATCTGTTGGGACTGGAGACTGTTTCTGATAGTTGTACGTTACGAGGCTATTGCTTAGAACTCGCACCAGACCATTCCAAGAGACCACTACTGCCCTCAGTCCTGATTGATCCTCAGCTTTTAGTACAGCATCGAATTGCTCGTTAAACCAGGCATTCATCTGAATCGGCTGACGATCTTTGTCAGTGATGGTGGCTCTTGCGCCATCACTAGTGGTCACGGTAAGTGATAGCTGCGGACTTTGTTGGTCCCGCTCGCCAGGTGCTAGTCTATGAAGCCACAGCTCCTTGCTTTCTGTCCGGTTGCCGCAGATCCCTTCGATACGCACCTCATAGCGTCCAAGTGGTAGCTCTTCCTCAATGAGGACATAGCCAGCGAAGCAACTCTCTCCAGCAGGATAGAGTTTTACCCTAGATGTGACCGGCGTTTCATTCACTAACACAGTGGCGGCGGGAACGATTTGACCTGCTTCATCGCAGCAGGACTTCACTTTGACGAACAGGTGTGAGCTAGTTGCGAAATCAATGCCGTAGCGTCGGTCACCATCGGGGTTAACATAACTAATCGCGCTATCCACAGTGATCGATACGTTGCTATCAGCTATGACTTCAACTTCATTCGACAGTTCAACTTTGCCTGGTACTAAATAAGTGAAGGCTTTAAGCTTCTGACCAGATCGGACAAGCACTGTAGGATCGATGGCAAGTGTAACAGTGGGAGCATAGGCGACAGCCAACGCAACGGGCCTACCATCAAGAAGAAGGCCAACGCGAGCTCCAGGCAGGCAATTGTAGAGTGTGAAAATTGTATTGCCTGGGCAGAACGGACGGGCAATTACTGGCTTGGTCAATTGGCCTAGATCGGGATCACCTTCCTTGACAACAACCGGGGCCGATGGGCTACCAGATTGGCAAAGGCGATGCTCAAAAGTAAACTGGTCTTTAGTTCTGATGGGCTTATTGAGCAAGTACCAGGAAGACTCCCATATATTTGAATAGAACTCCTCATTCCCTGTATTGAGGTTGGAGAGTTTACCACCCGTACCTACGAGAACCTGCTCAACTTTAATTCGGTCGTTGTCGATGACGATGGAACTCTTTGGTATCGTGGCGACTGGAAGAGGGTTAGGCGCGAGCTGAACAGCTTGAGTTTTTGAAATAGCTTCGAGTGTTCCAGTGCTGGTTTCCTCACAAAGAGTGACAATTATTCGGACTAGATCGCCCTGCGATAAGGCTTGGGATGTTCTAATGGCCTGCCGTTTGTCTTTAACCCTTTGTACACGGCCAGGGGAACCATTCACCTCGCATCGTACCCTAGCGCCGACGAACAGGTTCTCTGCAACGACGAATCTAGCGCATTCATAGGGATAATCAACGATGCGAGGTGCTGGTAAGCTGCGAGGGTGGGGCACCACTATAGCAGTCTTGCTCCAATTGCTTTTATCCCCATCGAACTCCTGTCTAGCCCGTACCTGAGCGCCTTCATCCAATGCAGAAACCTCGATAGCGAGAATACCATCAAGTGCTTTGGTCTCTATCTTATCTCCATCAATTTCCAGAATGACGTTTGCACCAGTTATGAGCCCTGTTAGGATAACGACTTCGGCACAAGCAAATAGGAGTTGCTGAATGACTGGTGGTGGTATTGTTTCCGGTCTAAATTCTAGATCCCATTCAAGGGATTTTGCGTTGTCTTGTCCTTCTCTTTCAATACCTTCAGTGCGAAAATTGACTGCCGTTATGGGCTCGTTATAGCCTTCAAACTGATTCTCGCTCGACTTGTTCTCAAGATTGAGTGTATGCATATGGCCATTTTGTGTATCTAATTGCGGCGTTGTTACATAAATAGTGGTTACGAATATGGGAGGTAAGGCTCAAGTCCCACCAAAACACTATGTGTTCTGAACTGCCACATCTTATCTATCAGCCTTCTAACTCAGTTTTCTGCATAAGTAACTAAAACAGTGACGCACCAGAGAACGATGGATAGATAGGCAGTGCGTGACCGCGCTTTGCAAGCAAAACGCTTTTCCTGAAGGTATTCCCGTATGGTTTTCTCTACTTTCTACCTGCCCTGTCTCAGGGTAAACGCTCTATGCGAAACCCGTCTTCCTGATGGCATTGGCTTAGATCCTGACCGTGACTGCGAGGGATGACGAGAGCAAAGCAAACGATAGACTCGCCTTCGAGTGCTGTCATC
>NZ_DS989908.1:0-8390 GCF_000155595.1 Synechococcus sp. PCC 7335
TGAGCACGATATCGGTCACGCTTTCCAGTGAGCCTGTCAACTGGTCTACCCTCTGCTCTTGGCTCAGTAATCCTTGAGCATGACGACTCAGCAGATCGATGACTTCATTCAGCGTTTCTCGATTGCCATTGGCCTGTTGAATCGATGGCCGCACAAATTGAGAAACCACCATTTCAAGCGCCTGAGTGAGGGCAGCGATGTCGCGAGCATTAATTTCTGGGGTTAGTCCTGGTGCGTCTGGGCTGCTCATGGCTGAAGAAGATGGAATCGTGACTGCATTGTAACTCATGGGTTATTCAGCACTTGCTTTTGCCGGATTGGACTTGACCGGATTGCGCTCGATTCCTGTACAGACACTAGCCAGCAGCGGGGGTGAGTTCTAGGCGGTCTATTCTCAGGTCTAGGTAACTCAAATTATCCAGCTCTATCCAGTGCATCATGGTGCCAGGGGGATGAGTGTCGTCTTTGATGAAGCTAGAAACGGCTTTGTCATACTGCTGCTTGGTCGTAGTCGAGGCTTCGAGCCGAGGCCAGTCTTGCCGGAAGCCAGACATCACTTCATCGTTTAGCTCATTTCTAAAGGTGGTGACGCTGCCGCTTTTCTCTTCTATCGAGAAGAAGAAGTAATCGCGGCTCTCTAACATGGTCCTGAGAACGACTTGAACTAGCGGATTGCTGGGATTCATCAGGGCATGGTATTGCTTGAAACCGTAGAATTCAAAGGCAAAGTGGACGACTTCAAACTGGCTGTTACCGTACAGGGTGTGGCCGAAGTTAAAGCCTAAGTTCAAGCAAGTTTGAGGAATGATTTCGCCGGGACGCATGGCGACAAATCCACTCTTTTTCTTATCCACTTCGACCGGTCCGAGTCCACAGCAGGGTGCTTCTGCGGCTACCAGCGCCTGGATAAAGGAACGGTTTACTGTCATGGAAGGCAGCATAAGCGGTGGCAGGGGCAATGCCTGAAGGACGCTCTCATCGTATCCCGAATAGGAAAAAGCCCTTATACTCCTTTTTCAGAGGTGTCGTAATAATTTGTTTTTATTACGACACCTCTGAAAGGAGCACACGACGATAACTGGAGGAGCTAGTGGGGTGAAGGCAAAGTTTGGTTCTTCTTACCGCATATGCTGATCGTCACGCGATCGCGCAGTTTGCTCTGCCGAAACCGCTAAATTAACGCCCCTTTTTGCGACAGATTAAATCCCTAGACTCAATTAATGACGGGCGATCACACAGCTCAAGCAGCAGCATTTCAGACAGCTCGAAAAACGACCATTTTTGGGACTGTAGCGGCACGACTAACCAAGACTCAACATGCATATATTTGGGCCATGAAGACTGCTCAGTCGCTGGAGCATGTATGCGTCCTACCGAGCTTTTGACTGTCAGTATGTCGCTGTACGATGATGCTCCTGCGTACGAAAGATTGATGTATGACTACCTACGACGCTATCGGTGCATCCTACGCTCAAACAAGGCAAAGCGATCCGCGCATCGCTCATACCTTGCTCAGAATCCTAGAACTTGAAGAAGGCGCTATCGTTGCAGATATCGGCGCTGGGACAGGGTCTTACGCTTCCGTGCTGGCCAACTATGGTTGCCAAGTTATCGCAGTTGAACCCTCAACAGTCATGCGCAGTCAGGCTATAGCTCAACCCAACATTCAATGGGTAGACGCCTACGCAGAAGCACTACCTCTCTCTGATTGCTCAGTGAGCGCTGCAATCGTTATGCTAGCGCTGCACCACTTCAAGGATTACCAGCAAGCCCTACGAGAGATCCAGCGAATCACAGGAGGTAGAAAGGTTGTTCTATTCACTTACGATCCAGACGCGATCACGCGGTTTTGGTTAACACAGTACTTTCCCAGCTTCGTCGAAGATGTTCAAGCTACTTTTCGACCTATCGAGGCTTTGAGGGCTGAAGTCGAGACAATTACCGCTCATCCTGTCAGAGTAGAGCCGTTTCCACTACCATATGACCTATCAGATTCATTTGCTGCGGTAGGGTGGGGGCGACCCGAACTCTATCTAGACAATAGTATTCGCAACGGCATCTCCTCGTTCGCTAAGCTCTCTGATAGAGAACTAGAGCAAGGGCTGTCAAAGCTAAGGAAGGATGTAGGAACCGGACTTTGGGATGAACGCAACGGTCACCTACGGAAGCAGTCGCAGTATGATGCTGGTTATCAGTTCCTATACACCACTAGAAACTCTTATTAGCCCAACTATTAAGTACCAAAAACGAAGATTTTCGGAACGATCAAACGATCAAACGAGTTCGGCAACAGTACATCACTTCGGTAGCCTTCTATTGCTGCATAACTAGCACCGTGAGCCCATTAATGTAAAGCTATGTATATGATTCGTTTAGATGTTGTTTGTTTTTAAGTTTTCTATCCGAATAACTATATAAATGATAAATGCAAAATGAATTCACCTATGGATAAGCACTGTGCCTGATGATTCTAAAGTAAAGCTTACAATTAACTTCAACGATCCAGAATTAGATCCAGAAGAAAGAGATGAGCAAGCACAAAGGCTCATCTCTGAACTAAAACAAATGGACGAGCTAGAATCTGTTGACCGTGTGCTAGATCCCACACCTCCTGAAGGGAACAAATCAGTAGGCGGTATGTTAGTCGGATTACTAACGGCTGAGATTAGCACCGAGAATGCTCAGCGGGTGATGCAGTTTATAGGAGATCGCCTGGGTGGAAAAGCAATTGAGCTTTCTGTAGAAGTTAAAGGGAAGAAGCTCTCAGTGAAGGCTCATAGCAGAGAAGAACTGGAAGCTGCTATGAAAGCCGCTCAAGAATTTGTTGCAGCGTGAGTAAATAGTCATGACAAAAGTTGCTTTACTGATTGGAGTCAGCGAATACGAGCCAGAATTAAGCCCGCTGCCTGCTGCTACTAAAGATGCAGCGGCTCTTAAAAAAGTTCTATCTGATCCAGAAATGGGTGAATTTGATGAAGTCAAGATTCTCACGAATCCTGACCGTCAGGACATGCAATACGAAATTGAGACACTGTTTGCAGATCGGCACAGAGACGATTTTATATTGTTGTTTTTTTCAGGTCATGGCATTAAGGATGATAGTAACAGTTTATACTTTGCTAGTCGTATCACTCGTAAGAGTCCAAAAGGTAATTTAGTCGTTTCCACAGCTGTTCCAGCACGATTTATTCACGATGTCATGAATAAAAGTCGAGCTAAGCGACAAGTCCTAATTCTAGATTGCTGCTTTAGCGGAGCCTTTGATCCAGCATTGCAGACAAAGGATGACGGGTCAGTTGATTTAAGAAATCAACTAGGTTCGGAGGGACGAGTTGTGCTCGCTTCCTCTAGCTCAACGCAATACTCTTTTGAGCAGCAAGGGTCAGAGCTGTCTCTGTATACTCGACATCTCATTGAGGGAATAGAAACGGGGGCGGGGGACCACAATGAGGATGGCAAAATCTCGATGAGAGAGCTGCATGACTATGCTACTAGCAAGGTCCAAGAGACAGCACCGAGTATGACACCAAAGCTCATCACACTTAAGGACATGGGGTTTGATATTGTCCTGGCTAAAGCAAAAGTCACAGATCCTCAATTAAGCTATCGCAGGCAAGTTGAACGGTATGCTAGCCACGGTGAAATATCATCGATTGGACGAACAATATTAGATCAACGTCGAAGTCAGCTAGGTATAGATCTGGAAGCTGCTCAAGAAATAGAAGCTACGGTTCTGAAACCATATCAAGAGCGCTTAGAGAACATACAGCGCTACCGTTATATGTTTTCTGATGCGATTGAGCGGAAGTACCCTCTGACTGCTCAGGCTCAATCTGAACTAGAAGATTTACGGGAGGTTTTAGGACTAAGGCAAGAAGATGTTGCTGAGATCAAGCAGGAGTTTGCTGAGCAGATAGAGCAGACGCAAGAGACAAAGAAGCTTGAGCATCAGAAGAACTTACAGCGATATGAGCAAGAATTTCAGAAAGCTGTCAGAACTGAATATCCCATAGGCGGGTATGTACGTGAGGGCTTACAAAAGTTTCAGAAGTCTTTAGGACTGCAGGAGCAAGAAGTTGAATCTATCGAGCGGCCCATTCTTGCACAGAAAGAAGTTAGCTCTCAGAAAGAGCTAACAGCTAAGAAAACAGCTTCAAGTCAAAATGCACCACAACCAGAACCTGACTGGCTCAATTATCGCCGTAAGTTACAGCAGTATGAGGAGGAATTTCGCAAGGCAGTTGCCACTGAATATCCATTGAGTGAGTCTGAGGGTAGCAGGTTGACTCACTTACAAAGATCTTTACAATTGAAGTCAGAAGATATTCAGATCGTTAAAAGTCGTATCGTTGCGCAAACGGCATTAAATCGCGAAGTAAAGACTCAAGTAGCAAAAGATAGCCAGCCAGAGAAAACAGATTCAAGCAAAAAAGGTAATAGTAGTTCTCCCCACAATCGAGGGGGCAGGGAGCTCATTAATCGGGGGGGTTGGGGCTTTCTTTGGGCTGCAGGGAGCCTTTTCTACCTGCAAATCATACTGTCCATGCTTGGAGGAGAGGAGTCATCCAGTGTTATGGCTATATTTGTAGGAATGATATGTTCTTTAATTGGGGGAGTTATATACGGTCAGCCAAGTAGAAAATCGAAGTTTTGGGTGATAGGTGCAATAATCTTAGCGATCATATTGACCAGCCAAGTAGCGGTTCTCATAAATGACGGGAATGTGAATGATGGTAACACCTACAATAGTGCAAGAGCATATGTTACAGGGGCCTTGTATGCAGTAATGTTCATGCCTATTTGCGGAAGTATCGGCGCAATTCTCAAAAGATTAGAAAAGTGAATATAAGTGTTGGTATTGTCAAAGTTCTTGAGGTACTTATAGCTTGAGATATCTCTCGAATATCGTGTGATAAAAGAGAGCGCTAGACGAGCTTCGTGAGAAATCTCATCTAGCTAAAGTCATTACGCCCTTTACATTCTCATATTTCAGACCTTTTGAGACATATACAAAACTACGTCTCAATCCATGTCTCAAAATAGCGTTCTCATAACGTCTAAAATATAGTGAGACGTTTGAGGTCGGTTATGGCGACGGTTGGCTATGCCAGGGTGAGTTCGGTTGGTCAGAGTCTCGATGTGCAGCTCGATAAGCTCAAGGACTGCGACAAAGTATTCAGAGAGAAGAAAACGGGCACTTCTAGCACTCGGCCACGGCTGAAGGCTTGCCTGGAGTACGTCCGCGAGGGCGATACGCTGGTGGTGACCCGGCTTGATCGGCTGGCCAGGTCTACTCTGCATTTGTGCCAGGTGGCTGACCAGCTCCAGGAGAAGGGCGTCAATCTGAAGGTGATTGACCAGAGCATTGATACGAGCGATGCAACTGGCCGACTGCTGTTTAACATGTTGGGTGCGATCGCACAATTTGAGACCGAAATTCGCGCTGAGCGGCAGATGGACGGCATCCGCAATGCGAAGGCGAATGGTGTTCAGCTTGGTAGAAGAAAGCATCTGACAGAGAACGAGCAAGTAGAACTGCAACTGAAGCGGCAGGACGGTGCTCTTATCAAAACGCTTATGGAAGAGTACAACATCTCAAAGGCTAGCGTCTATCGCTACCTAGATGGCATAACCGTTGAGTCATCTTAAGAGTTTCATCCAAAAGCAATGCTGTGTAAGGCTTCTGCATTCACTTGAGTAGGCATAGTTTACGACAAGTATGCAACGGTTATGGTATTTAACAACTCGTTGAAGTTCATATCACTTCCAGCACGTCTTATTTTTTTGGTCGTCCAATACGGATGCTGAAAGACTTCTGTGGTAGCAACTTCAGAACCCAATAGCCCCTTGTAACAGCTATGCTTGTGCAGGGAATTAGAAGAGTAATTGCAGATAGGAGAGTTGCAATATGGTTAGATGCACAGCACCGGTAAGGGGCCACCACACAGCGAGTGGGAGGGCAGCCTGCCCTCTATGTAGCGGCAGATATCGCGGATACAAGTCTTATTCCTCCTACTCTATGCCCCAATCCCAATTGAGGAGCGGTAGAAGCAGCGGAGGCGGGTCTTCTAACAGCACGAGGCCGCGCTGGTCGCGGGCGGGTTCTTCCGTAGTGTACACACCGGCCGAGGTGAGGTCACTCGATCCGATCCGCCGAAGCGTCGAAAAGCAAGCATCCCGACCTGATCTTCGGGATATCTTCCTCTGCCACGCATGGGATGATCGAAGAGGCATTGCTAAGGAGCTACACGATCTGCTCGAATCACTCGGTATCTCTGTCTGGTTCAGCGAGAAAGATGTCCTTCTCGGTGCGTCGCTGCTCCGCGAAATCGATAAGGGACTTGCGAGGTCGCGGGTCGGGATTGTGCTTGTGACCCCTACACTGTTGCGCCGCGTTGAAGGAGAGGGTATCGCCGATAAGGAGCTTTCGGCACTCCTCGCACGTGACCTGCTTGTTCCTATTGTGCATGACACAACGTATGAAGCGCTTCGCGAAGTTAGCCCTCTGCTCGGCTCGCGAAGCGGCTTAAACACCGCAGAGGACACGATGGAAAATGTTGCGGCTAAGCTCGCCGAGTTGGTTGCTCTCTAGCTCTGCACCACACCCAGATCTTAATCACGGTATAACGATGTAATGCGTTAAGGTCCGGCTTATGCATGTATTTAGAATGGAAGATTGGCCGTCCGGACTCGATGCGTTACTACCATTATGCGTATAGAAATTATTAGAAATCTCTCTTGCATATGAATGATATTATCTGGGATGCTTTTATCTCTCATGCTTCCGAAGATCACAAAGAAGTTGTTATACCCTTAGCAGATCTATTAACAAGTTCTGGGTTAAAAATCTGGTTGGACAAAGGCGAAATATTTGTTGGGGATAGTCTGAGAGAAAAGATTGACGAAGGACTAGCTGGATCTCAATTTGGAATAGTTATTTTGAGTCACAATTTCTTTTCTAAAGACTGGCCAAGAGCTGAGCTAGATGGATTGTTTTCACGAGAGATTAGTGGGGAGAAAGTCATCCTTCCTGTTTGGCATAATATAAGTTTAGAGGAAATCAAGAGATACTCACCTCTAATTGCTGGGAAATTCGCTGTGAGCACTAGCGATGGCTTATCTAGGGTTGCGAAGCAGATCCTATCAGCAATCCATAAAGTTGGAAGGAAGGCATCGATAGGAAAACCTATCTATACTGGGAAACTAACCAAGAAAGCAATCATGAAGTTTCCCGAAGGAAGTTACTTAGTATCTAATTGTTATAGTTCTTTCGATAGAAGACCTCTTATAGAAGAACATGTCGGTTATGTAGATGAAAGGGAAAATCTATGGGAACAGGCAAAATCCAGTGGCTCTGACGGGCGTTTATGCCACGTATTCAAGGATTATGATGATTATGTTGCTTATGCAAGAATGATCTATTCATCTTCGATTAAAGGAAGCACATAAAGACAGGGTTCTGTAATTAGCTAGCAGAACTCTCCTGTATAGTAATTGCGAAAATTGTCTCACTCTAGTAATAAATAATTAGCACAATATGGATAATTACGCATTCGCAAGCTATAGCCACCGAGACGCTAATGTAGTGATACCAATTGTCAAGGCGCTACTGGCACGCGGTTTTCATGTTTGGATTGACCGCATTCAGCTTGTGCCAGGTGAAGAATGGGGAATGTCGATCTCCAATGCACTCCGAGATGCTAAAGTGTTGCTGTGGTTTGCAGGACGCAACACGAGTTCTTCCTCATGGATGCAAGAGGAGCTAAGGGCTGCAAAGTTTTCTAACGAACAGATTGCTGTCATTCCAGTGCTGGTCGAAGGTGCGCTCCCAGATAAACTGCCCCCATTCCTCAAAGCGCGGCAATGGGTTGATGCACGAAGAAAGCAGAGACAAAGCCATTGACGCACTCTCCGATGCATTAGGAACATATTTAGGGCAACCTTCGCAGCCAATTGAGAAATCATCCACCCAAAGCGAAGGTTACTTTTTCATTAGCTACTCTGTCGAGGATCGGAAGTTCCTTGGCGAATTGAAATTATTTTTGAAACAAGAAGGGTATGGCTACTGGGATTTCCACGAAAGCAAGCGCAACTACCAAGCACAGTTTCACTTGGAGCTAGAAGGCATCATCCGTGATTCACGCGCAGTCTTATGCATTGTGACACCATCTTGGAAAACATCACGCTGGGCACCTCGAGAATATCTATTCACTGAGGATATTCGGAAACCTGTCTTCCTGCTGCGAGCGCAGCCTCTTGAACCAACCTTGCTGATTGCAGGGTCTTCTTACATTGACTTCGTTGATGATAGAGCTCGAGCTTTTCTTGAGCTTTCTCGCGAACTCTCATCCATTGGACTTTAGAGGGATAGTGCAGTTAGCTCAACAGCT
>NZ_DS989908.1:8832-26014 GCF_000155595.1 Synechococcus sp. PCC 7335
GGCCGACCAATACTTTGAAAGCGCGGAGTGGCGTGGCGTAGTTGGTAAGTGGGAAGGATATGTCCGTTCAGTAGTTAAGAGTAAAGGAACGCCGCATTGTTTGTACTAAACGTGCATGAAGCTTTAGCTACAATGAAGTTCACTTTCTATAGTCTCTCACTGAAATGGTTTCTAGCCAATGCTGGTTGAGCGAAGGGAGTCTGTTTCAAAACTCGTGAAGGCTATCTTCTACTGTTACATAGATAATGACACTTCGGCTTTCCCAAGATTGTTGGTGCCCTCCCTTAAATTAGGTAGCACTACGAGTTGAAACGCACTCGATAGATACACTTGTGAAGCTATCTCTGTAATATGCTCTCAGCTCTAGCGTAGTTTTAAGAAAGCTATGCATGCACCGTCATTGGCTTTTAACACTCACGTCAAGTAGACGGTCGTAGCTATAGAACTTCAAGAAGCGAGAAGCTCGTTCTATTTCATTTACAATTTCCCGCTGCCGTTCAGACAGTTGTCCACTGCGCCCATAAAAAACAGCCCCACTGAATGCATCACGACGCTTGTTCAAAAAAGAATTGAGAAGGATATCACTAAAAGAATTTCCAGATAGCAGATCTTGAACTACCCTATGCGTATACGTAGATGTATTAGCTTTCTGTAACGCTTTTCTACATAGATCGAGAGTGTGAACAACTGATTCGTTATCTTTATCTTTAGGGTCAGCAGGCAAAAATAGAAACCCTTTCCAATCAAATCTGCCGTTAGTGGCTCTGAAGGCAAGAGAAAATAGATTGAATGATAAATCGAATGGCGGAACTATCTGATCAAGAAACTCAGGATGACCTACTCCATAATGACCTACACAGTCTTCCAAAATTCTAGGGTACGTCTTTAGAAAAGATGCTAAAGCTTCAACTGATGGTCCAGCTTCAATTATATTGAATAGGGTTGAAGTAACCCCATCTTTTTGTATTACCGTTGTGATCGCGCTCGTAACTGATTTAAGTCCGCTCGATGTTTGAGCTGCTAGTCGGTTTGCCAACATAGGTGAATGCGACCTGACAACTCTTTTGTCTACCTCATGCCATACAGGGAGAATTCTCTTCTCTCCGTCTTCTTCAATCGCAAAAAGCCCGTTGAGTTCCCTTTCCGGCCACTGCTTTTCAAAAAAGTTAGGACTGAGGATCACGACCCCAAACCTACTACGGCTCAAACCGTAGTCTATTTTCTCTCTCAAGCTATCGCCAATCTGGATTTCAAGTTCGTCTAGCCATACACGTAGTCCAGCTCGCGTTAACGCTTCCGTAAGAGGACGAGCTACCTTAGCTTTATCTTCTGAAGCATGACTGATAAAGACATCAAACTCGTGCATTGTCCTCTTTTTCTCTCACCTTGACGTATCCTCGCTAGCTTATTTATTAGGCAACCAGACGATAGTAAGTAGCTAGCATGGCTGATACCAATGCGCTCATAGACAGCAGTGTCTCTATCTCAAATGCCTTAGCAAGGCGCTCTGCTTCTAGATCCTGTTACTCTAGGTAATAGCACCTAATGTGTTAGTTAGAAAGGTCTTCGTGGGGGGCTCGCCTATCTAACTGCATAGGGTCTAGTATACAAAATTGTTAGCGGTCAGATAATCTAATGAACGTGTAGTAATCGGGCAAATTCTAAATGGATAGTACTCGCCTAACACGCCTGCTCGTAGTTGGAGTGCTTACTGGGCTGTCGAACACAAAATGGATTCAAGAACACAGAGCGATGGTTAATTCAGAGCTTATACTTCAGCAAAAGATAACCTCGATTAACAGGAGCAATCCGAATTGCGTGCAGGAACAACTAACAGAAGAGCAGCGCTTCGGAAGTGCGCTGGTACGAGAGGCATCAGTAGCAGACATAAATTACAAGCAGCTTCAGAAGCTGTCTTTGTGCCTTCCCAACAGAGACGAAAGTGAAGAAATTGAATATCTACAAACTGCCAGACGATACACCGATCAGCAAAACTCAAAACTGTTCTGGCTGCTAGTAAGCTTTAGTCTTGATTTTCTGCTACTTATAGTCACATGGCAAGCTGTTACAGGCAAGCAAGAGCGTAGGTATTGAAAATATTAGTCTAAGTCGGCGGATGTCTATCTTCTTACAGGTCCATACATCGCTCTTACATTAAATCTGCTATTCTGGTCGCTTACGCAGATGAACATCCTTCTGTGCCATGTCAACAATTATTGACAAATCGTAGCTTTCTTTGGATTGCTCTTTGAATATTTCAAGACCGTGCTCACGAGCCTTCTCAGCAATTATATCGAAGATATCTTTTGACAAGTTTCCTTTTCTGAAACTTAATACATCTACTTCTATGCCACGATCTTCTATAGTTTCATTAATCTTCTGAATTACATAGTCACTTGGGCTTACGTTCATGGATCTAGATTGTCTTTGACCGTCTTCGAGCTGATCTGAAGTACTAATCTTCTCTTTAAGAAGGCCATAGCTTTCTGACTTAACCAAGCTAGATATACTTAAATCTATAGAATCCTCTAAGTTATCGATGGTCATGCCCTTGCGAATCGTCAGAATAGGGTTAGAAAGAAGTTTACGAAGATCGAAGATCTTCCATTCTATATGTATCTCAAGAAGATACTGCTCCCCTCGAAAAGACACTTCATATGTATCTTCGATAGACCTCGAGCCTATATATATTGGACCAATCACCGACTCCCTACGATATGGATATATAACTGCAACTCCCCCTGAGTGGGGATTACTCATAGCGAAAATTCTATTGTTTCGCGTGAAAGCGACTCCATACGCGGTGGTCCATTGAACAACCTGGACTGTTCCATAGAGCAAATTAGTTTTAGAATTTCCGTCTTTAGGAGAAAATAGCGCTGGGTCGTTTCTGACAGCAAAGATGTATACGTAGTAATAAGAAAATAGACAAAGAGCAGAGATAAGCGTCAGAAAGAGAAGTACTATACCAACAAAATCAGTCAGAAGGTATCGAAAAATGTTCTTCTGTTCATCGTAGAAATCAGATAAGTAGTTAATTATGCTAAATAGCAGACTTAGGAAAATTACTAATAGACATGAGATAGGAATAGTTATTTCATTCTTTGGAAACAATCTAAGAAGTTTCTGACTTCGAGCTAGTAGTTGCAACTCTCTTATCACGCTCTTTATCCCCTACTGACACCATAGCAATCGTCGAGACGGGCAAAAAGTTTACTCATATTTTCCATACTTTCCATGACAAATATTACTCTCTTTATTTTCAGGTTATTATTTACTCTAGAATAATCAGTCTTGACCACTCTCTTATCGTGGCAAATCATCCAAGGAAAGTGTCCTGCTGGAGCTTTATCCTTATCAGAGATTAGCTCACTTCGACGTATCCATCTACATATATCCTGGATGTACCAGCCTAGCTCCGAACCAAGGGAGTGGATGCTTATATGTTCGAAAACGCAACTACGAGTCATGCTCTGATAGATATCCTTCTGGACACTGAACCCAAACTTACCACCGCTGTTCTCTTGCCAAAGACGATCTATAGAAACTATTGTCGAACAAGCTATAGATTTCATTCGATTGGTCACGATGCTTGCCTCATCAAAGAGACAGGTATGTTCTGAAAGAAGATCTGCTTGATGTGTGAGGAGGTTCGCTGTCAGCTTATCCGCAAGTAACCACTCATCCCTTTGTAGATGTCTTTCTAGTTCTAGCAGCTCTTCTGCTATGACTTCCTCTTTCCTAGCAGGAAGTTCATAGCCACCGGATTCAATCTGAGTCTTACCTGAGCGCACTGCTTGATGTGTGATAGACGGTTTCTTACTAGTGATGCCCCACACAAGTTGTTCAAGTGGATCAGGTATCGAGCTTCGGAAATCCACCCAGGTCTTTCCAGCTAGGAGAGGTGGAAGCTCAAGCTCATCGGGAGCACTCTCTAGCAGTACCGGAAATACTAAGCAATCCCGTTCTATAAACTCACGAATGAAAAACTTGATTTCTTCACCTTGCCACGAACCAATTCCTGCGCTACCGATAAACACAGCAACAGTCTGAATATTCGCAATCTCTTCTCCCAAAGCATCTTGGAGATCTATTCCCGGACGTAGGTTCCATATATCTAGCCAAGGATTGATACCACACAGTCGTAATCTATTCCCTATCTCCGTTACAACGTCTTTATCCTCACTGTTGTGACACAGAAAAACGTCAAACTCTTTTTCTGTGTCCATCTATTCTGTTACTCCAGCTATTTCTGCTAAAGCGTTTGCATACTGTTCTAACTCTTGTCGTAGAGAATCTAGCTCGCTTCTGACAACAACCTCTTCTTTCCAAGCTTTCTCGTGTGCTTTCGGACTCATGCCAATAGCCTTCTGCTCTTCCCATTCCAGTAATAGGGGATGCCATTTTGATAGAAAGGGTCTTAACCCGTTGTTGAGTACTGCGATCGCAATACCTCCTACAGAGTCATGTGATGCACCTACCTTCGGCCCAGCCTTCCGCAAGATCTCGCGAGTAGAACCAAATAAGCTGTACAGCGAGTTCATTGCCTCACGTACCAAACCCTCTTGTGGATCGAGGCTCTGAACCGCTACCCGCGTCACTAGCTCGACGTAAAGCTCCCAGGCAGCGTTACGTTCTGTCGGGTCAGCCTCCCAAGAAGCTGACCCAATCCCAAACGGTAAGCTGACAGTTACCTCTTTCAGGACAGTTGGGTCTTGTTTCGGCATATTGGTTATAGGCTACAGCGTTCGTCCGATTATAACGCTCCCGATAGCATTACCTTCTTTGATGTGACGGTGGATCTACCTCTCACAAAGCTGCCCGCCACGCAACTACTCAACGAGAGAATAGGGGTTTCAGCCATTTTCGAGGCTAAAAAACAGCTTTGTACTACTCACTTTTATGCAAAATTAGTCCATTCCTAGACCAAGAGGTGTACTAGCGTAATTCCTTACGGTGTAAGGGATTGAATGGTAAGTTGCCCCATTTCGCAGCTTTGCTGTGCGATTCGTTTAGCTGGAAAGTCAACCCGTACTCGGGTTAGCGAGCAGCTAGCGTGGTTCAACAGAACCTAGACAACCTAGAAGTTGAATCAGTACCTCTCGTAGACTTTACATCTACAAGAGAAGTCTGACTGGTCGAGCACAGACCCAGCGCCAGCACCCCTACGGTAGCGACTGAGCATCAATCCGTAAAGCGGGGTGAACCGAGCTGAAAAGTCTTAGATTCTGAGGACCAAAGGTTCCAGGCGAACTGACAAGGCTAGACAACGAACCTACGACTGAACCGTCGTTATGCGAATGAGGAGAAATGGAATCTGATACTCCTCGTCCAAAATGGATACGGGGATTCTCAATTAGCCTAGCGAAGCTCATCGGAGTGCGTACACATCACCCGGCGGATAGTAGGAGCCTAAATCAGTCCAAACACTCAACTTCTAGGAACGAAGTAACTCCTCAAGAACTCTCTTCACCTCTCAGCAATAAGAGGTGAAGCAACCGACTCACGGCGCAAGTGTTCAGAGGAGAAGGATTGTGTAAGAAGCCAATGCCGCCGGGAAAGCCAACGGATATGCTGACGTACACACTGCTGCCAAAGACGACGATTCAAAGTAGGAGATAACTATGACAGAATCTGTTCTTCAGATATCTGATAGCTGGGAAACTACCCGCTGGCCTCAAATCCAACGAGAAGTTTTTCGTCTTCAACAGCGAATCTATCGCACCTCACAACAGGGTGGCACCCGTAAGGTGCGCTCACTTCAACGTCTACTGCTCAAATCCTGGTCAGCCAAGCGGCTCGCGGTTCGACGAGTCACGCAGGAGAATCAGGGCAAGAAGACCGCTGGGATAGATGGGATACATTCTCTCTCTCCTTCAGAGCGGCTAGAGCTTGGAGTTTTTTGCACAACCCCTCGAAAAGGTATAGTCCAGATTGAGATCGTCGAGACTCATTCTTGTGCTGGCCATATTTAGCGAGCGCAGAGTATAGTCGATACTCTGAATACTTAAACTTATTTAGATTAAAGAATTAGCTTCTTCCAGCTTTATGAGATAACCTCTTCGATCTATTTTGACCTACCGTCTTTAGTTACATTTAATCACTCGTCGATAGCCAACAGTTGTAAAAGAGGCACATTCTCTTATTCACTTCTAACAATTACAGCTTCCGCAAAATGCCAGAATACTTAGTATTCAGCGGGATAGAAAAAATGATAGGAGAGTTCTTCTGTGCTGATAGTAAGTTCTGAAATCCGAGAGAAGACGCAGTTGAGAAAAGCCTTCTATGGTCATGCGATCACAAATTTTATATACGCTTAGATACTACTTTGCCTAACGAAAACATCGATAGATAGCACTCAGGTTTTATCAATACTTTGAAATCGCTCAGTACGCGATCGCCTTGACAGACAGCGCATGTACATGTGGGTCAGCTAGCTACGTCCAATAGAGCTAACTCCATATCGAGCGCATTGACACGCAAGGTGCAGAGCATTACGGCCCAATTAATCAAAAGCCTGAATCTATTGCGGTGAAAGAGATTACGCGGCTACGTCAAGCATGAGTCTCATTCGTCCTATACTGGACTATACCTTTTCGAGGGGTAGTGCAAAAAAACCCAAATTGATTCCACTCATCTGTGCCTCTCCAAAGCAGTTCTGCATCTGCTGAATTAAACACTTACACTGTCCTCGTATTAGTAATCCAGTAGCCACAACAAAAAGCTCTTGATCTTCTAAAAACAGTCCTGATAGCTACGCACTCGGCTGCTGCCATCCATCGACTAAAGCCTTAAGTATAGGAGCGTAAGGAATTTCATCAATAGCAGCGCTGCTAGCAGACTTCAACGCACTGATAAATCGCATACGACGGGTAGGGGGAATCATAGCATTGAGGAAGGCAGTTTGCTCAGCATGAGTCACCGTAGGATTTGAGGATTCTAGTTGTTGAAGAAGTCGTTGTATCTCAGCAGCGGCTTCTGGCAGAGAAAGTCGCTCGGCGACTTGGTTATTGATATCGCCACCAGTCTGATTACCTTCAACTGTTTCCGCAAAGCCCCCGGCGAATTGAGCATTACGAAGATCATATTTAGACGAGTATTCTTTATTAGCCATAGTTTCCACAATGTCGAGCAATCTACTATTCTGCAAACGATAATCTTTAATTCGCTCCTTATAACCTTCTATTTCGTATCCATAAGAATTTAACCTCTCCTTATATCTCTCTTCTATAAACTGTATTTCCTCTCTGTAAAGCAGTCTTATTCTGTCTTCAATCAGGGTTTTATCCGTATCTGATGAACATTCCAGTCTAATAACGAACGCACCGTCTTTTTTCTTTTCTATGGCTTGGATATATAGTTCATCTCCATCATATTGATTACGTAATTCCTGAAACGACCTAAAGAAAGCTTGCCAATCTACGCCATCTTGAAAGATAAGATCGATAGTGTTAAGTATCTCTTCAAAAAGACTTGTGAATTCTCCTGGCTGAAATGTATTCCTTTTGCTACTTGGGCGGCGTTCTTGTTGAGAATCAAGCAGATAAACATATTCACACTTTACGTTTTTTAGTTGGGTAGTACTGTCTATATTCCATGACTCTAAACACGCTCCTGTTAAGCTGGCGCCTCTAAAGCTAGTACCTAAAGCTCGGACTCTAGTTAAATTAGCTGCATCTAATGTAGCGCCCTCCAATATTGCCTGACTTATGTCAGCCTCTGTCAAGGTAGCTCCAGTTAAATCAGCATCGGAGAGATTCGCTCCTCTTAGATCACACCCAAAATAAGATTTTCGATTACCACGATGAGTCACAAGTAGCTCTCTCACACGGGAGTCACGGAGGGCTGTCTTACCTAATCTGGCATAGTCCAATCCCCTAGCACGGTGCCAATTAGTGTGAACTATAGAGGCATCCCGGAAGTCAGCGCTTTTAAGATCAGCCTCGAAAAAATTAGCTTTTGAAAGGAACGCCCTGCGGAAGCGAGTTCCCTTTATCGTCAAAAGAGATATGGCTACTGAGCGAACTAAAGAGTCTCGAGCATCTTCTTTCAATGCACGTCGCCCAATATAAGCGTTAGCGAATATAACAGCACCTGAGAATACTGTGATATAAAAAGCCCCTTCAAATCCGTAGTTGAATGCAAAAAATAGAGAAACATTGAGCAGCAGAAACGCCTCTACCACAAACAGCACAATGGACATCACTATGTTTGTAGCTGCTAGAGTAGTAGCCATCGCACATGCAAACAAAAAACCACCTGTAGCAGCAAAGACAACAGAAAAAGATCCTAGAAGACTGAATAAGGCAAGAAAGCTGAAGATGTCATCAGCTGTTTTTAAATAGGGAAGACTGTTAAGAATCCCTGCAACTATTTGCAGTACTACAGCACATCCAACGGAAACAAAACTCCAGCCACTACGAATAGTGAAGGCAAAAAACGCTATGACAACGATAGGAATAGATATACCGAACATTTCATAACCTTCTTCAGCACCAAAAGCTAAGCTTGCGAAAATGCCGAAAGAAAATAAGAAAATAGTAGAAAGTAAAATCAAGAGGTAAGTGATAGCTACAACGCAGGTAATCCATCTGCGTTGTAAGCCGGATTTAGCTCGTATGAATGTAGTGCCAGTCAACAAGGAGCCACTGAAGTTAGCGCCTCTGATATCAGAATCGCTAAAGTCTGCTCCTGACAGATCTATCCCTTTGAAGTCAGCACCCCTAAGCATAGATCCACGAAAATTACGTTCTCCATTGCCGTAGGATTTTAGAAGTTCTGCTACTTTCAAATTCCGCACTCGTAACCTGTCAATTAAACCTTAAAGCCCATAGTTCAGTACTCTAAAAATAGTGAGTCTTCGCATGGTAACAACACACATAACCATACTCGCACGAGGGGTTTCGAGCACTACATTTCTATTAGATTAAAGAATTTGTCATTAGTCGTCTTGCAGACTGGACTCTATTTCATATTGTTCTCCATACTTCTTGGCAATTACTTCCCACTCATCAACGCAGGCATTCATTTCACCAACTGACTGATCATCTCGGAAACACGTCAGCCTCAGGCCAAACAGATAGTCCTCCCAATACTCAACTGAGGTCTCCTGCTCTGGCTTCCCATTGCGAGCGTCAGCAGCCCCTCTACAGCTGTACGACTCATCGGCTTCAAGCTATCGTTCAGCCCCTCTAGCTGCAACAGCCGCTCATTCTCAGCGCAGATCTGCTTCGCTGTCGCATGATTATCAGAAAACTGTCCCAAATACGCACCAAACAACATCTGGCTACCCAACGAAATCAGCCCAATCACTCTTAGAAAAATAATCGTCCGCTTCAGCTCCATCTCTCGCCCCTCCTCAGTGCTTCAGCACAAACCGCCCTGCTCTCTGTAGATAGCCCTTCGGCTCGACCTTCACCCTGGCCGGTGGCGTCCCGTCTGCAATCGTCAGGTAGCCTTCGAGCTTCGGCAGCGCCTGTAACTCTGAGGGCAGCACCAGATACGTCTCCCGCAGGTTTTCCGTCTTCGAGTAACCATGACGGAATATCCAGCCCCCATGCGTCCCCTTCATCCAGTCGATCCGCTCCTGCTTGCCGATGGTCTTGGCAAAGCGCTCTGCCGTCTGCTCGTCTCGGCAGTTCAATATCAGCTTCGTCGCCGTGCCTTGCAAGATAATCCGAGTGTCGTATTGACCATAGACTTTATCGATCTGAGCATCGGTCTGAGTACCTAGAATCAACGTCCCGCCAAACTTCCTCGATTCTACCGTCAGCCGATTCAGTGACCCCAGCTTGTTCAATGCCCCCAGCTCATCGATCACAATCGCCGTTTTCATCCAGCGGTTCTCATTGCTCAGCATCCCGCGCAATGCCATCTCAAAGGCAGCTGAGACCATCGGCTTATACTTCTCAGCATCGTCCTCGAATATCGGCAGAAACAGCCACTCAGGGTTATCGTGCTTGGCCCACTGGCTGAAGCTAAACGGCTGCGCTCCGTCGTCCATATCCCGATAGAAGCGTATGTAGTTGACCATCGTCGCCAACACGCTCGCCGTCATCCGCTCACCGTCAAAGATGCGGGTACTTAGTCCACCGCTGACGAACGCCTTTAGCTCGTCGTGACTGTAGCGGCTGATCACCTCCCAGATCTGCACGTTGCTGTCGCAGCGCTCGTAGAGACGGACAGCAGCGACCTCGCAGCCTGAGCAAAAAACGCCTTGTCTTCGTTCTGCGGTAGCGGCACCATCGCGACAGCCATCGTCTCCGGCTGCTGGCCTTCGCTCAGGTGACTCCAGCTGACTAAGCGGGCGTCTCTCGGATTAAAGAGCTTGTCGGTGTATTCGTTGTAAAACGACTCCATCAGCTCACCGTTTCTGTCGAACACCATCACCCGAAAGTCCTCGCGATCGCGCAGCGTTTGCAGTAGCCGTTTTATCGCCTGCGTCTTCCCACTCCCCGGCGAGCCAATAGCAAACACACCCAGATTCTCTAAGTCGTTCGGCAGCTGCACCCCACCAATCTCTAACAGCGGCAGCTGTGGCATCGGGGTTTCTTTCTGCCGCTTGTCTAGCTGCCGCTGCATCTCTGCGGCACTGACAACTTCTTGACCTCGAATCACTCGGCCGGCTGGCTTCAGCAGAAACAGCAGCAGGATGAACGCAGGCAACGGCGGCACTGAAATAAATAGAATGATCGCGCCTGCGATGATGTAGAAGGTGCGGCGCTGCTGTTTGGTCTTTTCTCCAGTGATCAGATTGCGACTGATGGCGGCAAATAGCAATACGCCATAGCCGACTAGCTGCATCAGGCTACCGAGGCCAAACAGAAAGGTTGGGCTGACCAGATAGGGTAATAGACCGACAACGATTAGCGCGGTGCAGATGACGTTCGGACGATCTTTGTACAGGTCGTTAAAGTGCTTGGCTCTGGTGAGTAGTCCGGGGGCATTGCTGGGATATGTCATAGGGGCATCTACCGCTGATAGTTAGTATCCGTATCCTTGGTCTTTCTGCTTCTTTCGTTGGCGCTGCTGCTGGCGCTGCTGCGCCTGATTGCGCTGAAGCTGCTGTTCGATTTGTGGGTCTCGTTGCTGCGATTTCTGCTGGGTCTTCTCCTGCGATTTTTGGGTTTGCGTTTGCTCGGTAGATGATTGCTGTTCTGGCGTCGGCTGGGTTAGTGATCGCATATTTTCTTGGCGCTGTTCGTCTTTGAGTTCTGCCTGCACTTTGTCTCTCGCCTTTTGTCTACGGGCGATGTCGCGGTTCACTTTGCTAATGCGGCGCGACTCATCGCCCACTCGGGTACGAATGCCTTTTGCTTCCATCTCCATCACCTGCGCACCGAGATGTATCTGCGGCTCGCGTTCAACGCCCTGTTCTTTCAAGCTGCGGTGATCGATACGCGCGTCGTGGCCTGCTCGCTCTAGTGCTCTATTCGCATACTCAGCCCAGTGCGCTCGGTGGTCTTTGACCGCATCTCGCCGGTTCCATTCCCGTTGCTTTTTACCGAAGCCGTCTTTATCCACGGAGCGCATCGTCAGCATGATGTGGGCATGGGGATTGTGGCTATCAAAGTCGTGATATCCGATGTCCGCTACCATTCCTTGCCCGGTGAATTCACCCCGCACATACTCTCGGATCAGCTGTTGTTTTTGCTCGTGGGTGAGTTCGGCGGGTAAGGCCACCATCACTTCATTACATAGCTGGGAGTCCTTGCGTTTTTCTCTTTGTTCAACTTCGTTCCATAGCGTCTGACGGTCGGCGTATCGTTCGGGAGCGTTCTCGGGTTTGAGAATCTCGCTGTCGTAGATATCGCTCTTGCCGGTGTAGTCGTGCGACTGACCGGTGCGCTCGTCTTTGATTTCCTCACCTGAACGATACGCAGCGGCGGCGGTTGCGCTCCGCCCAGCGCTGCGTCCAATCACCTGCATTCTGAAACTGTAGATGGCCATAATCTGCGGGTGAGACTCCGGTGGGGCTAGGGGCACAGCCCCAGCGCACTGGCATTACGAAGTAATGCATAAGTGCGCCCTTCCGTTCTGGGAGAACGACGGGATGGTCGCTGACTGGGATGACCTAGGGGCTGTTCTCCCAGAACGGGCCGTGCTCGCGCGGCCAGGGTCAGAAGATGAAGGGAACGGGCGGAGCGGGGCATTTCCTGATGACCATTTCAGGATATCTGGACTTACTTAGTACGAATGTTTCTTTTTCTAAAGTGGTCGTTTCTCTTGCTCTGGTTCGTCGTTACGCTGAGTTGTGATTTATGTCACAGCTTTGCTTTTGGAATACGGACGATGACGACTAAGCTCGAACGCCTACTGGAGAAGGAGGCGCAACTCAAGGCCCAGATTCAGCAGGCGAAGGCGGCTGAACGCACCCTGGAGAAGAAGCGCGATACTCGCCGTAAGATTCTCGTCGGCGCGGCGGTCATGGCTCGGGTCGAGTCGGGACGCTGGCCCAAGGAAGATTTGCTTTCAATGATGGATGGCTTTTTGTCTCGTCCCAATGAGCGTGAGCTGTTTGGTTTAGATGGTGAGGATGCATCTGCCGATGTCAATGGGGCCAGCGATGTCCAGGGGAAGAAGGTGGCGGCGGGGGAAAGGCGGCGGTGGGAAAGAAGGCGGCTAA
This sequence comes from Synechococcus sp. PCC 7335, assembly GCF_000155595.1. Classification (NCBI taxonomy): domain Bacteria; kingdom Bacillati; phylum Cyanobacteriota; class Cyanophyceae; order Synechococcales; family Synechococcaceae; genus Synechococcus; species Synechococcus sp. PCC 7335. The sequence continues at coordinate 21,458 of NZ_DS989908.1, forward strand.
GTCAAAGCGAGTAGTAAAGCCTTTGCCTGAGTCTGTGCCTGCCGATGATGACGATACTTTTGGCCTGTAGTTTCTAGTGGCAATCTTTAGTAGCGATGTCTGATATTCATTTCATCAATGGCGAGAAGGGCGGGGTCGGTAAGTCGTTTGTCTGTCGCGCGATGACGGCTTACCACCTGGCGCGGCAGTCTGACTGCGCTATCTATGATGCGGATAGAACCAGTGCCGATGTGCTGCGGACCTATGGCGAACTGGCTGGCGTCAAACGGGCGGTCTTTTCTGAAGGGGAGGAGTTTGATACGGCGGCCAATGCCATCTTTAATACGGCCCTCTCTGGCCAGCGGGTGTTGGTGAATTTGCCTGCTCAGGTGATGCCTGCGCTCTCGATGTGGCTAGAGGAGAATGAGGTCTTTGAGATGGCGGCTGACGGTGGGGTAGCTTTCTACAACTGGTTTGTCTCGGATAGTGAACTCGATTCGCTGATGCTGTTTGAGCAGTCGTTGGACCGCTTTGAGGACAACATGCGCCATGTCTTTGTGGCGAACTATGGCAAGACGAAGAAGTGGGATTTGCTGACGAAGAATAAGCCGCTGATGGAGCGGATGCGGCGGATGGATGTGACGGTCGTGAAGTTTCCTAAGTTTCTAGGGAGTGATGACTGCAAGCTAATCAATAAGCTCTCGCTGCCGTTTGAGGCGGTGGCGACTCATGAGGCGTTCGATGCGTTTGGTCGGCAGCATGCCAAGTCGTTTTTGAAGAAGGCGTTTGATGCGTTTGATGCGTCGGAGGTGTTTGTAGATGAGTAGCCGTAATGGGAAGGGGCGAGGAGGGCGGCAGCAGCTTTCTTATGAGGAGCTGCTACGCGATGACCCGAAGGAAATGAGTATGCTCGACCAGGCATTGGAGGATGCGACGGCTGAGCATAAGGCGAGGGTGCGCGGCTTGCTATTGCGCTATGGCATTGAGCATGACAATGAGTTCTATATGCTCTTTGTTGCCTTCGGTCATCTGACTATTCTGGTGGAGGAAGCGCCGGAGAACTGGCAGGCGTTGTTTGATGATGTTCATCGGGAGTTGAAGCAGTGGTCGCAGCAGAATTTCAAGAGCCTTCAGAGTATTCAGCAGCATGCCCAGACCTCGGCGGACTTGATTGCGGTGTTGAAGCAACTGCTCGGCTCAATGAAGCACTCGGACAGCAGGTCAGCCAAAATGCTGGAGAGTTTGAACAGCTTCGGCAAGCGGTTGCTGACTATCGAAAAGAGCTTGGCCAAGAACCAGACGTTGAGCCAGCGAGCGATAGACAGATCGACGGAGCACTTCGACCTACTGGACGGTCAGATGGAGATGCTCGGAGGGAGCGTCGGTCAAGGGGCTTTGATCTCGAGCGTTAGTTTGTTTGCGGGGGTGCTGACGATAGGGATGCTATTGGCTAATACCTGGATGATGGGGCGGCGCTTGACTCAGCAGGAGGTGTTGGTCAGAGCGCAGAATGAGCAAATTGAGTGGCAGAGTGAGCGGATTGGCTGGCTCTATGAGAAGGCGAATCGGCGCGAGTGTTTGGAGGGAATCAAGCCGCCTAGTGACCCGCAGTGTCAGCAGTATTTTTAGTTAGATGGACGCGCTTGCGCTGGCCGGGAGCTGCGTTAGGGATAGGAGCGGAATGGCGAGTGGTTCTGAAGCGTTAGCTGAGCTTTGTCGGTGGGGGTTCGTAGCGGATGCGGAGAAACACTAGCGGCTTAGCAAATCTCGCTGAATATCCCTTGCCATTGAGAGCGGATAGCCCGACCCGTAGGGGAACGCCCAGACAAATCAGATTGAAACGAAGATCGATGGCAGTAGGACCAAGGCGAGCAGTAGAAGAAAAAGAAATGGATCGAGGCAGGGTAGAAGGTGGAAGGGTAAACATGGCAAAACTCATCGCAACCGGGCAGAAAAGAACAGCGCCAGCGAAACCGCTGGCGCTGCTGAAGTGACTCTATGTCGGTTTATTAATAAGGTTCGCTCAGTCTTCTCGCTCTATGGGCGCTGTCGCAATTTCATGGGCGATCGCGTCTTTGAACTGCTCGGTGAACCAGTCACCCAGCTCGGTCATCTTGGCTTCGGGGTCGGTAACGGTTGGGTCTGCCTTCAGGCTCTCCCAGCAGAGTTCTAGCTCGTCTTTGATGCAGAATGCACCACCGCTGCCGCCAGGTTTGAGTAGCATCTCTAGCTGATGTTCGGCGCGTTGGATGGCTTCGGGTTTTGGGTCTGAGGGCATGAGTTGTGCTGTGGGTTATGTCCTGGTGACAATTGGGGAGATGTCACTGTAGCGTAGCTACAGACCTCCTAAGTATCGAAAGTCTTTTCTATCGCTGGCTAGCCATTCGATTGCGCCTGTCTGAGCGAGATAGTCAAACAGTTCAGCTAGGTCAGCTTGAATGATTTCTTGCTCTTTCAGTAGGCGGCTGTTCTCGCAGATGCGTTTGACTGAGCTGATTGAGCCAACTTGTAGTCTGGCGATGCGCTTCTGGACTTCGCTGATTTGCTCGGCAGTTAAGCCGAAGCGTTTTGGCGCTCTCTGCGGTTCAGGCGTGTCTACTGACAGTAGGCGCTCCAGGTCAGCCCGTACATCCGGCTGCTTTTGTACTGGCTTAGATTTTGCTTCCGGCGCTGGCAGTTGCTCCTCGAATGAGCGCGTATCTCTATCGAAGCCAGATAGGTTCGGTAGCTGTGGCATCGGTTGCCAGCAGTCGTTCACGTAGTCGTTCACGGCGCGGCCACAGGGGGAGTGATCGCACATCTGCATCACTGCTTTCTTACCACCTTCTTCTGGTAGCGGTACAAACTTCGTGCACAGCAGCGCGTTCGCTGCCCCTCTGTCGTGGTTGCTGACGATGGCAATGGGCTTGAACAAGGAGCGGATGCCTGCGCTCACGCCCAGGTCTTTGGCGTTGCTTACCTGGCCTATCTCCCAGATGTAGCTATATTTATTTGAGCTGAGCAAGAACCGGAAAGCCCGTTTCTTGAAACGCTCACCTACGAAACGAAATGTTGCGAAGTGCGATCGCTTATCGGCATGGTAGCATGCTAATAGCATACTAAAAGATGTCGTTTGGCATTTTTATGGCATACCAAAGCTGTTAGTACCTCAATGTTCCTTCGTGGCCTAGTATTGAGGCATACTTATGTCTGTCAAAAAGATGCCGAAACGTACCACTATTCGTATTCCTGACACTCTCGTTACTGATATAGAACGGTGGGCACAGGCAAGAGGGCAAGGTTTCGCTACGGTCTGCGCGTTAGCAGTAGAGATGGGAGTGAAACAAGCAAAGGAGACAGGCGAGTTGCCTTCATCAGAGGCAGAAAGTCTCAGTAAACAGGAGGAGAAAGATAGCTGAATAGAAGAAAACCATTAAAAAACGGCCCAAACCTAAAGGTTTAGACCGTCTTCTAATTACGGATTGAGTAAATCCTGTAGCCTTCAAAATTCAATGACTGACTAGTTTGGCGACATGACAGCTATTGAGTTTTCCCAAAGGGCGACAGGAACAATGTCGTGCGGGGCTCCGTACGTTGTTTTCATGGTACCCGATTTTTCGCAGTTGCGTAAGCAGCCGCGCAATGGCGAAGCCTGCCAAGGGCATCGCAACACTCAGCGATCTTTAAAACCCTCAAATCGTAAGGGTTTCGACAATGTAAAAAGTTTCCAACAATTTCATCAGAACTGCGCTCACACCCCTTTACAAGTCACTCTTCTCGACCCGCTCCCGTTAGATTACGCAGTCCTTTCCCCATCCCATCCCACCAGCGACTGCCCTCAAGCACCAATTCCCGAGCATCCACCCACCCCGGCTTACATTCAAGAATGGCGAGCCAGCCAAGTTACCGATCGTCTCATCCGTGCCAACGTCCGCTACGCCGGCGGCGATGACGCCGTAGACCTGCTCACCCACCACGCCATCTCCGAGATGGGAGGCCACGCCACCCAATACGCCACTACTCCCGTCATCAAACTGCGGCAACGCTATAGCCATGTCATGGAGGGGGGCTGGTGGGTCTCCGGCCTAGATCCCTTAAACAACTGGCAACCAATGGACTGGGGCCAATTCAAACCCCAGAATCCCAGAACGAGCTGGAAGCATCCCGACAAAGTAATCAAATACGAAGCGCCCGCCAAACAAAGCACCCGCGCCCTCTTCCTGTCTCTTCCCTGGACCGATGGACTGGGTATCGCCCAGCGCCACGAGCTTGATCTTAACTATCAGTACCGCATACAACAGGCCGTTCACGACACCTACCCAGGGGCCAAAGCCCTCAGCCACGCCCAAACCCTTGCCCTCGTTCTAGACCGCCACAGCGCCGGTAACCCCGAAGACCAAGATAGAAACTTCTGGTCCTGGTGGCTTTCCAATCCAAAAGCCCCCATCGTCATCACCGAAGGCGCTAAAAAAGCAGGCGCCGCCCTCACCGCTGGCTACGCCACCCTTTCTCTTCCTGGCGTCTACAACGGCTATCGCTCCAAAGACCGCCTCGGCAATCCCATCGACCCGGTTCTCATCCCGGACATCCAAGCCATCG
>NZ_DS989908.1:26114-27651 GCF_000155595.1 Synechococcus sp. PCC 7335
GGGAAAGCGATCCGCATATCCACTACTGGTCACAGATTGAAGCCGAGCGCAATCGCTCGATGTGGTCGCTTAGAACCGCACTTAAAGTTAGATTGATGCATGAAGGCCATCAGGTAGAGACGGTAACGCTCCAAAAGAATCAGCAGGCACACAACCTGCTCAAGGAAGCCAGAGACGAGCTGAAGATGGAGAACGCCCTTCAGGTAGAAGCGGCGGTTAACCTTTCCCCAGCTGAGGCGAAGCTGCTCAGTCAGACTGAGAGCTTAGAACCGGAGCAGCAGCTAGCACTTCAGAAGTATGAGATTGCTAAGTTCTACGGCTTACCGCTAGAAAATGTTGATGCTGATGTGGTGCTACAGGATGACAGCGGTAGACGCAGAGGGCGACTGCTAAACTTGGAGTGGTCTAAGTATCCAGAGACGGCCATCGATATCGATGTCAGAGCGCTAGAGCGACAAGGACAGTGGCAGCACGGCTATACCCCTTGGGATTTATCGAATGCCGCACTGAAGCAAAAGCTGCGGCAGCTGCTGGGTATCGACGCTTATCTAGAGCTGGGTAAGACCTGGGACAGTGAGTCGTTAGATACGTTCAAGCAAAACACACTCAACTATGCGCCGCAGATTAAAGCAGTGTTGAACTTCTCGGTGAAGCCAGAGATGAGTGCAGCGCAGATTCTTAATCAACTGCTAGAGCAGATGGGATTGACCTGCGTGAACTATCAGCCCAGGCGACAAGGCAAGCGTACTCGCATCTATGAGTTGGACCCAGTTGTGTATGAGCAGCAGATGGAGATTCTAGAACGGCGTAAAGCGTTGCGGGAGCGAGCGACAGCAGATGACACAGCCCCCCTGTTTAACTATTCAATTACCGGGGACTGTGCCACCCAAGCCTCAGTTATACAGCCCTTAGAGATTGGTGCTTTAGAGCAGTGGCGGTGGGGAACATCGCTGAGTCCTTGGGTGATTCAAGATGAGGTGAGTCAGATGGTCACCATCAGAGGTAGTAGTGGTATGACTTTCATTGTCGGGAAGCAGGAATTAGTTCCGTGGGATGGCGCTGAATAGTTGTGTAGTTTAGCTGGGTCAATCAATTTGCTTACATCGAAGTAGGTTGCTATAAACCTATAAGCCTATTTATAGGTTTATAGGGAAGATTTTGTTAGTCGTTTACGGATTAGAAAATAGGAATCATAGAAGTAACGGCTAAACTGCCGTAGCAAGTGAAACTGGCTCAACGACTTTAAGATTGCCTTCACTGAAACCTTCAACGTAATCATCAATCCAGCTAGAAAATGCATTCACAAGCTCGCTAACTGTTTCACCTTCGCAAGTGAAGTAAACACCCGGCGCATTAATGAGCTTTGCGTAGAGGCAGTTATCCTCGACATCTATCGATACTTCGCCCACGTAACCACGATGAGAAATAGTATTAGTCACTGTTTTCGATGTTCTCCTTCAAGCCACTGCCTATCAAAAATTCTCTTATTTGCTGGATGTAGCACTTTTTAAGTCCTTTATCAGGATGGGGTCGATGC
>NZ_DS989908.1:27751-31227 GCF_000155595.1 Synechococcus sp. PCC 7335
ACCCAAAAGCCCCCATCGTCATCACCGAAGGCGCAAAAAAAGCAGGCGCCGCCCTCACCGCAGGTTACGCCACCATTTCGCTTCCTGGCGTCTACAACGGCTACCGCTCCAAAGACCGCCTCGGCAACCCCATCGACCCGGTTCTCATCCCGGACATCCAAGCCATCGTCGGCAATGAGCGCCCGATCATCCTTGCCTTCGACGAAGACGAGAAACCTAACACCCGCCGCCACGTCGGTATCGCCATCAGCCGCTTTAGCCAACTGCTAATCAACGCAGGCTGCCACGTCAGCATCGCCCAATGGTCTCCCAAACAAGGCAAAGGACTCGATGACCTAATCGCTAACCAAGGCACAGATGCCTTCCATAAAGCGATTAACTCGGCCCTTACCTTTGAAGAATGGCAGCTCTGGCAAGCCCTCGATAATCGCCTTACCCTTGGATCTTCTCTGGGCCTCAAAGCTCAAGCCCTCAAAGTCCTCACTCCCGAAACCATGCCTCAACAGGGCATCCTCGCCATCGCTGCCGCCAAAGGCACAGGTAAAACCAACCTAATCAATAGCCTGATTGAGAGCCAACCCAAAGTCCTCCTCGCAGGCCATCGCATTAGCCTCATGCGTAACTTATGCGAACGCTGCGGCGTCAACTACCGAGGCGACTTAGATAAACAAGATGGACGCTTTATCACCGGCAGCGGCTACACCCTGCGTGTGGGCACCTGCGTCGATAGCCTGCTCGCCATCGACCCAAACTCTTTTGCAGGCTGCGACCTCGTGCTCGATGAAGTCTGCCAAGTCCTCAGACACCTACTGACCTCCAGCACCTGTAACCAGCAAGGCAAACGTCCCGTCCTGCTCTCCCGCTTCCGCCAGCTGCTCCAAGCCGCTCGGCGCGTCATCATCGCCGATGCCGACCTCGATGACCACGCCATCCGCTACATCCAGCAGCTACGCACTCAATCTATCTGTCACAACGGCCATCACGACCTCGATGCTGATGCAACCCTTCCTAACCGCGCTGCCAACCAACTCTTTCTGATCCACAACACCTACAAACCTCCCGGCTACGCCGTCCGCTTTATCCAAGCCCCCGACAGCAGCGCCATCACTGCCGAACTCCTCCATGACCTCAAGAACGGTGATCGCATTTACATCGCCACCGACTCCAAACGTGGCAGTAAACGTATCCACTACCTGATTAAAGAACTCCAGACTCAGCTCAAACAGGAATCTTCCAACCTCCTACTCAACTCCGATACCAGCGGCGGCGACACCGAACGCGCCTTTATGGAGAACCCAGACCTGCATCTAAGCAGCGTTACCCTACAAGCCGTCACAGGCTCTCCCAGTACCGCCACCGGACTCTCTATCGAAGGTGACCACTTTGATAAGGTCTACGGCATCTTCTACGGTGCTAGCTCTACCGATGCAGACATGGCTCAAGCCCTCGGCAGAGTCAGAGCACCTGTGCCCAGAGTCGTCTGGTGTGCCAAGTACGGGCGTAGCTTCTCTAAAGCAGGCCGCGAGACTAGCCCCAGAGCGCTTAGAAGCCTGCTTAAACAAAAAACGCAGGCCAACACCCTACTGATACAAGCAAGCCTCTCTGAAGTCGGCTATCGTTCTCTCAGTGACTACGACTGGGAAAGCGATCCGCATATCCACTACTGGTCACAGATTGAAGCCGAGCGCAATCGCTCGATGTGGTCGCTTAGAACCGCACTTAAAGTTAGATTGATGCATGAAGGCCATCAGGTAGAGACGGTAACGCTCCAAAAGAATCAGCAGGCACACAACCTGCTCAAGGAAGCCAGAGACGAGCTGAAGATGGAGAACGCCCTTCAGGTAGAAGCGGCGGTTAACCTTTCCCCAGCTGAGGCGAAGCTGCTCAGTCAGACTGAGAGCTTAGAACCGGAGCAGCAGCTAGCACTTCAGAAGTATGAGATTGCTAAGTTCTACGGCTTACCGCTAGAAAATGTTGATGCTGATGTGGTGCTACAGGATGACAGCGGTAGACGCAGAGGGCGACTGCTAAACTTGGAGTGGTCTAAGTATCCAGAGACGGCCATCGATATCGATGTCAGAGCGCTAGAGCGACAAGGACAGTGGCAGCACGGCTATACCCCTTGGGATTTATCGAATGCCGCACTGAAGCAAAAGCTGCGGCAGCTGCTGGGTATCGACGCTTATCTAGAGCTGGGTAAGACCTGGGACAGTGAGTCGTTAGATACGTTCAAGCAAAACACACTCAACTATGCGCCGCAGATTAAAGCAGTGTTGAACTTCTCGGTGAAGCCAGAGATGAGTGCAGCGCAGATTCTCAATCAGTTGCTAGAGCAGATGGGATTGACCTGTGTGAACTATCAGCCCAGGCGCGAGGGCAAGCGCACCCGCATCTATGAGTTAGACCCGGTGGTGTATGAGCAGCAGATGGAGATTCTAGAACGGCGCAAGGCCATACGGGAACGGGCGACAGAAGATGACACAGCCCCCCTATTTAATTATTCAACTACCGGGGACTGTGCCACCCAAGCCCCAGTTATACAGCCCTTAGAGATTGGTGCTTTAGAGCAGTGGCGGTGGGGCACGTCGCTCAGTCCTTGGGTGATTCAAGATGAGGTGGGTCAGATGGTTACCATCAGAGGCAGTAGTGGCGTGACTTTCATTGTTGGTAAGCAGGAATTAGTCCCGTGGGATGGTGCTAATTAGCGCTAGAACGAAGGTGTGAGTGCTTGCGTCACTGGAAAAAGGCAACCTCAAACACTGCCTATAGCTTTAGCCATTTCATAGGACCAGCGAGGGGTCGGGTAGGTTGGGAGCGCTCCCACTCCCTTTCCCCCCCGCCGGTTCATTTTGAAAACCGCAGACACTGTCTGCGGTTTTCGAAGCAACGCCAGAAGGACTTATCATCCCGGTTATATCAGTAGTTACAGAGATTCAGAAGCAGACTCTTATATTTTCGCTTAAGCGCTTAACTGATTATTCGCTTAAGCGCTTAAGCGATTATTCGGACATTTCGTCCGCCCTAGTTTCAAGTATTTGTCGTGTCTTGTTCAACTCTGCGGCTAACGTCTTCTCATCCGGCAGCGTCATCTGATACTCAGATGCTAGAACTTTATTCGACAGCCCATCCAGCGCATATTTAGCAACGGCCTCATCCTTCTTATTGCAAAGTATCAAACCTACTGGCGGATTCTCACCTGGGTATGTCCAATGCTCACGTGCATAATTGAGATAAAGGTGCATTTGGCCTGCATCTGCATGGGTGAACTCCCCTAACTTGAGGTCTACGATCACCAGGCAAGACAAGCGACGATGAAAAAACAGTAGGTCAATACGAAACCACTGGTCCCCTATCCTCAACCGCCTTTGACGACCAAGAAACGCAAAATCGTTGCCCAACTCTAGGAGGAAGCTCTCGATATGCTGAATCAGGGCCTCTTCTAAATCATTTTCCGAATACTCATCCTTGAGATCAAG
>NZ_DS989908.1:31536-60981 GCF_000155595.1 Synechococcus sp. PCC 7335
CGTTCCTGAGCGATTCAGATTCATAGAACGCTCTTGCCTCTTCTGAACGCACCGACATCAGCTTGACGTAGTGCGACCACGGCAAAGGAAAGTACTGACTTATCGTCTCAAAGTCAGTGTCTGGAGGAACGGTCTGAGGTAGCGGCCATAGGTTATAGAACCGCCGCATTTGCTCCAAGTTGCGCTCCGAATAGCCTCTTCCAAACTTCGCCTTTAAGTCTGCGGACAACCGCTTAATTAGAGCAGTCCCGTATACGGCCCGACCTTCACCCTGCTGTTCAGAGTCAATAATGCACCAACCAATCTTCCAATAGCTGACAGTCATAATGGAGTTCACAGAACGAGCTGCCGCTCGACGACCAGACTCCAGAAGCTCTATGACATCGCCTAGAGTATTTAGGTAAAGAGCATCATCAGATAGCAATTCATCGCCGCCAATGGATAGCTGATTGGCATCGTCTTGTACGTCGTCAGACCCGTTGTTCATATGCATCCGTCCGCAGTTTTCGATTATTCGGCTAATCAGTTAATCGGCTAATCAGTTAATCGATTAATCAGTTAATCGGCTAACCATTCATTCAATAACTCTGCAACTAAATCGCTAAAGTCTCTGGAATCCTCTACCAACCTGACTTTGACTCTGCTGTTTAGATCTTTTGGGATGTAGCATCCAACTTGAGTATAAGAAGGGTCTGAGCGCTTTCCAGTCTTCGCTCTTTTTCTGCGTTGCGTAGCTGGCTCTGAAGGCAAGAAGTCAGTAGTAGACTGATCTGCTTTCAAGTCAGCAGCAATATCTGTCACCGAAGGCGGTGACTCTTTCGACTGCCCTCGCTTGGATGATTTCTTTGCTAGTGTGTCAAACATTGTTGACGACTTGGACTTAAGATTCTTGGTCATATTTCAATACCTCGTTCCCAACTGCTCGATACTCTTTCCAGGCAATCCCTGCCATGCGATCGCCTGACTTCTGCACAGGGACACCAGCTAGTGCTGCTTTCTCATATGCCGTTAACTGACGAATAACCTGGTCGAAAACTGGTATATCTTGGCTTTTCAGCATGGCTCTGGCCTGCTCTGCGGTTGCAAGTTTTCGACTATCAACCTTAGTCAGTAAAACTGAATAAGCGCTTAAGCGCTTAAGCGCTTCTGTAGTATTTAATAGTGCCTCTAGGCCAAGCGCATCGGCAGTAGTAGGCAGAACTAAGAGATCACATCCATCTGCCAAAGTTTCTAGTGTTTCATTGTCAGGGTGAGCTTCGGTATCAACAATGATGTGGTCTGCGGATCTGCTCGCCTTCACACTGGCAGAGAAGTCACAAACCGAGAAGGGCAGTTCGCCACGTTCCGCCCATCCCATAGAGGAACGGTTGGGGTCACCATCGACTAAAAGGGTACGACCTTCTAATTCTGCAAAAAAACAAGCTAGGTGAACTGCCGTTGTAGTCTTTCCTACCCCACCCTTAAACCCAGCTACAGTAACTATCATCGCTAAGCGCCTCACTGCTTAATCGATTAACTGATTAATTGATTAAGCGGATAATCGGCTAACTGATTAGCCGCTTCAGCACTTTAAACGCCGACTGGCCATAGGTCAACTACTTAATCAATAGGGTGTTGTTCTTTGCCAGTTCTATCGCTGACGATGAGCAGCTTAATGCTTCGCTGCTCGCTATCTGGCGGGTAACTCCTATCGCCTGAGATAGAAAGTGTGATCGCGCCTGTCAAAGTCCAAATATCTGCCAATATTTGGGCTTTGGAGAAAACCCGGACGGAGCTTGTGATCGCGCTTTTTCTACAGAAAATATTTGCGCACTTATATTGGCTAGAAAATAGACCCTGCCTCACTGGTGCAGGGTCTAGAGAGTACTCTCTGCCAGCAAAGTATGACTAAAGCTCACCTGAGATGCGATCGCGCTTTTATGTCTGTGAGGTGGGCAAACCATTCAAATAACGAAACAACCTTGGTGTTATGGATACTTATGACCAGAACACCAGCTAATAGAGCAAAAAAGTAGATGTAATAGCTAGGGCGTATGCAATTAGCCTTTCTTCACTCTCATCCGTATAACGGGCAATGTGCATTTCTAAGGGCATGGGAAAAATTCCGTTCAGTAGACGTCCACTAGAATATACGTCCACTGAATAGCTCCCTGAAACGCACTTACGATGGCATAAACCAGTAGGCTCTAAATCAGCTAAAACGCCTTGTTTTCAAAGGATGCAAGGGTACACATAGTGTACGGTTAACATGTAAATGTGTTTACTCGGGTGTTGACAGTAGTGTTGACGTTAGCTAGAATATACCTACCAGACTAATGACTTGACATAAGCATTTCCCCGGAGCTATAATATAGGTAGCTCCGGGTATTATAGTATTTATTTTTATATTCAAGTCATTAGTCTGGTAACTGGACTTGGATGTCTTAAATATTCACTTCATCACCTTGAGATGTCCACCCTTATTAAAAAGTAGGAGACCTAGATGGACGAGTTGATACTCGTTCTGCGGCTCGCTTTGCTGGTACGTTCACTAGCAAAGTGGCTTGGTGAGTCGAAATGGCTTAGCAAGTAATAAGTAGAACAGTGCCTTTGGGAGCCTTCTTTCAAAGGCTGTGTCCACGCGCAATCTGTACCTACACAAAGGGTTCATCGAAAGTTGAAAACAAGCTCGTAGCTAAGTCGGATATGGATTTCGATGTCTATCATGACAAGAACCTATTCGTCATGTTCACTTAAACAAGAAACACAACATGGCTACAAATAAAAAGACTACTGGCAAGAAATCATCTTCAAACGCTTCTAAAACGCTTAGAAGTAGCTCTACTGGCAAGAAATCAAAGTCTGCTGCGGGATCTGCACTATCTCAAACAGGAACACCGAAGCGCCAGACAAGCAAGAAGGCTGCAACCGCAGCTTCAAAAACGTTGCGAGATGGCAGATCTTCCAAAGCTGCCAAATCAGCGGCTGGAAGTGCTCTCTCTCAAACACCGAAAAAGTCAAAGTCTTCTAATTCTAAAAAGAAGAAGTAGATGAGGCTATTAGACTTCTAAATACTGATTCTTTCAGTCGCCTGAAAGTCTAAAACAAAGCCCTTGCGATCGCGTGAGGGCTTTGACATTCAAGAGCTGTGGTTCTCATTTCATTTGTTGCAAAAGCGAAGATTTTCGGAACGATCGAATGTACTAGATAGAGGACTCTTTCAACGCAGTTATTTGTTTACCTTCTGGTGAACCCAAAGTCATCACATTGCTTTGGCTCAGGCACATCTCTGAAATATTGAATTCGTCATCTTGCTTGAATGAGATATCAATGTTTGCGGCTCTAGCGAAAAACTTTGATTCCGAGACTGGGGCAATCTGCAACGGCTGCTGCTGCTCGTACTTTAAGAACAACCTACCTGCCTGGTTAAGTATGGTGAACTGTGCCCCCAGCTTAGTCCTATAGGTACCTATATATCTGTTGGGTTCTGCTAACGAAACAACCGACTCTTCCGGTGGCGTTATCTCAGGCCACTGATACGTCTGGCCAATACTATTCATGATATCTGCACGAAAGAATCCGCCTTCCTCAGCGTTGAGCATGACAACAGCACCTTGTCTAAGTGCTGGATAAAAGCGCATCATGGCGACAAATCCAATGTTAGTGCCATCGTGAAAAAAGTAGCTACCCGCACCTGTACCACTGCATGCCATACCAAGTCCCATCGATAGACCGTCTGGGCCTGTCGATTTCTCCGATTGAGGACATAGCATCTCTTGAATAGTGTCTCTGGTCCACATAGAAGTAGGCTCTTCTGCCAAAACTTTCATCAACTCAACGCCTACCTTACAAAGGTCTGTAGGCGTTGTCCATAGTCCTGCGGCGGCCATCTCTGGATAGATGAAGTACTTCCCAGCTATAGGTGTCCCATTAATCTGATGGCCTGTGGCTGCCTTGGTTGAAAAGCCTTCACGAAGCGGTTGCTCAAAAGTACTGTTAGTCATGCCTAACGGTTCTATCACTAACTCTCGCATGAGGTCTGGAAACGGCTTCCCTAGCACGTCTACAAGCACTTGCTGAGCTATTGTCATACCACCGCCAGAGTAGCGATAGTTTAGACCTGGTATGACGTTAACAACGACTTTCTCACTGTTGGCAGGCGGTTCCCCGTTCAGAACTTGTACTGTTGTAGGTATCGGGTCTGCGGCTCTGTAGCCGTAATAGCCAACAACGGTTGTTCCAGCGGTATGACTCAGTAAGTGTCGTAGTGTTACTCGTGGTTGCCAATCTCCATTAGCAGGAACTTTCCAAGAAGTCAGATATCTGTTCACATCTTCATCCAGGTTTAGGCGACCCTCTTGCACTAACCGTAAGACAGCCAATGAGAAGATAGGTTTACTGATAGAACCAGCCTGGAACAGAGTATCAGGAGTAAGGGACACTTCCTGACCTGCTTCGCGGATACCAAAGCCAGAGGCCCAGTCAATTTCACCTTTGTCAACCACTGCGATACTAACACCGGGCGTGTGATGCTGTGACATCTTCTCCTCGAGTGTCGTTCGTGTTTCTGGCTCTTTATCTAAAGCGGGTGCTGATAGGATATTGTTAATGACCTGCTCAATACGCTGTTCGACAGAATCGTTCATAGATACCCTCACTATCGCTGATTGCTTCTGAGCCAATAAAGCAGACGCTATGGCTGCCCTCTCGCTACAAGACAACTCGTTTTCAGTACTTTAAGGTATCAATTATAAAAATGATGACTCAAATTTCAGGGATTTTGGGACTGTTAGCGTGTTGTGTTTTAGCTGATAAATAGTGTCTAATAGCTAGACTGGAAAGAGTCAAGATGTCTGGGAATGCAGAAAAGTATGGATGCTCAGCTAAAACTTTGGGAATATCCTGAAGGACGTCCTGGCAATGGCCTAAAAGAACGGGTCTGTTCCTACAGTGGTTACTCTGAAATGACCACACAGGTCGTCCACCGTCTCGAAGTTGTCAAAAGTCGAGTTGTCGTTATTATCGGTTTTGGGGACAAACTACAACTTACAGAAACAACAGATAGAACAGCAAACATGAGCTGTCAGGCTTTCGCAGTTAGCTTGCAAAGCTCTCCGCTCAAGACCTGTAAAACGACTTTTGCCTTAAACGCTGCGCTATATTGTTGCCGTTTCCCTACCATGACACTCTCCTTGCTTAGGACAAGATTACTACTCTTAGCTCCCTGTCCGAAAATTGGGGGTTATTACAATCCATACGTTAATCAATTTTATTCAGTACCTTATCTCTACCGTGCTGATAGATGATCAACTGAGATTCACCTTCATCGTTAGTTATAAAAGTTAGTTGAGCATCCACTGCTTTGAGAAAAAACTCAGTTGGCGACTCCGGAAAGATCTCATCTTTTTCTCGTCCTGTCACTTGAATAAATATACGTTGTAAGTCAGTTGTGACCGTGAAAAAGAGTTCGCTATCTTCTGATGATAGGTATGGAGAAGGTTTGAACTTATACTGTCCGGCATATCTCTCTAAGATAGCGGGAGCGAGATTGATCGCTTCTCTTTTTTTCGGAAACTCGTAAGGTTCGTCAAAGATAATAGCAGCTAAATCTTGTGTTATCTTTGGGATTGAGGCGGTTTGAAGATTACTTAAAACAATAACTGTCACTCGTTCATCAGGATATCTGGCGAAGTGGGTTAAAAAGCCGTCAATGCCTCCGTCATGAGCGATACGATTGCGGTTATGTTCGGTGTCTATCCTTAAACCATAACCGTAATAAAAATTATTGCTTTCTTCACCAGTTAGAACTTCGACTGTAGGGGCAAACATAGCGTCTCTGGAAGCCTGGTTCAATATAATATTGGTGTCGAATGTTCTTGACCATTTATAGAGATCTTCTACGGTAGAATAAAGCGCGCCAGCTCCTGACATTATAGATATATCAAGAGAATCAGCATGAACATATGATTCACCAGTAAAGAGGTAACCAGCAGCGCGGTTAAACAAAACAGTTCTAGTGCTGTCACAACCAGAATCATTCATACCTAGAAGCGCAAAAATATGCTGTTCCAGGTAATCTTTATAAGAAAGACCGGAGACAGTTTCTATTATTTTGGTTAAAACTATATAGCCAGAATTACTATAACTAAAACGTTCTCCTGGAGTGAAGTCCAAGGGGCGATCCTTAAACCAATCTATTAGTTTGTCAAGTTCTATCTCAACTGATTTTTTTGACTCATAGTCTTCAAAACTGGTGTAGTTAGAAATACCTGATGTGTGGTTTAGTAATTGACGAACGATAATTTGTTCGCCTCTAGGATATTTGGGTAAATAGGTGGCTAAAGAATCATTTATATCTAGTAATTTCTGTTCTTGAAGTTGAAGAATTGCTGCGGCAGTGAATTGTTTACTTATAGAAGCTATCCGAAATTTAGTGGATGGCAAATTTGGAACGTTATGTTCTAAATTTGCCATCCCATATCCTTCGCTTAGTAACACTTTTCCCTGATAACTAACTAACACCGAACCCATGAAGTGATTATTGTCTAAATGTGCCTGTAAGTATATTTCTAGCTTTTGAGCAAGCGAAACTGAATCGTTGGAGATGTTGTTGAATTCGACCATAGCTTCTACGAGAGTGATCTGATTTTTGTGTAAGCGCTTATTTCTTAAGCGGAAAAGCGTTCTGGGAATAGGATAGCAAAATGCGATAGTGCTGCTCTCCAATTCTTAATGGGTCTGTTCCACTTTTTGGCAATATTGTTCATCGCTAGGTACATCAGTCTGAAGACAGCCTCTTCGCTGGGGAAGACGGCCTTTGTCTTGATGACCTTGCGCAATGAGCGGTTGACCGATTCGATGGTATTGGTGGTGTAGATCACCCGGCGAATCTCCATTGGATAGTCAAAAATTGGAATCACGTTCTCGGGGTTTGAGTAGTAATGGATGCTGTTGGCGAAGTCAAAACAGAGCTCAAATAGCCGGATTGAGCGCTGCAAATCGAGAAGTCCGAGTCTTAGAATGAGGCATTCCATCGAGCCAGTCAGATAGCCGCACGACGTTCATCGCGGCGGCGATCAGCAGATGCTGCAAATGCGTCTTAGCCAATCCGATATAGCGTGACCTTCTCATCCCGAAGGCCCGAACACCTTGAGAGATCGTGCCTTCGATGCCTGCTCGTACGTTGTATTGAGCTTTCCATGTCTTGGTTAGCTGTGCTCTTCTATTTCTTTGGATGGCTTTATGCTCAGCTCTGGAGCGCAATGTAATTGACCTTGGCTCTGCTTTGCTTTTCGTACACAAGTGTCGATGGGAGCAAAGGCCACAAAGTCACTTCACAAGGGAATTTCGACTGTTTTCCGGTTGTACACCGACACAGTATAAACAAGCCTGCTTCCTAAATTTACCCGGAACTCCGGCAAGCGTCCTTCAAGAGAGCTGAGGTCAATTTTATTCAAGACGGTCTGTAACAGACACATCTAAAATGCCTGTATCTGCTTCAAACGGGAATTCAACAGAATGGCTGGACAACTATCTTATCTAGAGATTGGGACAGGCGATGTTTCAGTATCATGTAGCTTCTTCGAGCAGCTCTTTGGATGGACTTTTCACACGATAGAATAAGGCAACGAAGGCTGGTTTCAAACGCCGTCCATTAAAGCGGGTCTGCATGGCAACGACCCAGCTCCTCAATTCGCTGTCTATTTTGACGTTCCTAATTTGGAGGAGGCTGTTTCTAAGGTGAAGGAGTTGGGCGGAGAAGCAGAAAGCCTTGGCCCAGAAGAACCTGGGTTCGGTCGGTTTTGTAACTGCAAAGATCCACAAGGTATTCGATTTGGACTTCATCAGCTATCAAAAAGCTAGATAGTCTCATTGCCTAGACCTTCTAAGACACGGGCAAAGACGTGTCTCAATCCATGTCTCAAAATAGTGTTCTCATAACGTCTAAGACATAATGAACTTAATTCTTTGGCAAGATTATCATCCAGTTCGATAAGCGCTAGGTGTCATTCCAGTTGCCTTTCGAAATTGCCTGCTGAAGTGGCTATGACTATCAAATCCACAGACCAAAGCGATATCGACGAGAGATTGCTGCGTTTGCTTTAGTAACTGTTTAGCTCGTTCTATCCGTTGCTGTAAGAGATACTGATAAGGCGTTAGTCCCATCGACTTTTTGAACTGCCGACTGAAGTGAGATTGACTCACTCCTACCAACTGTGCAAGGTCAGCTAGCTTGATGTCTTGCTCTAAGGCATCTGCAATGTAGCGCGTGACTAGAAGCAACTTGCGATCGCCCAGGCCGCTTTCATATTGAGCTACCTGAGGTTGAGTTGACGCATGGTTTCGCAGAAAACTGACAGCTAAAGCATTTGCCAACGACTCGCTATATAGCTGACCCATCTGCCCGTTGCGATGTACTTCGGCATGAAGCAACCCTAGTAGACTCTCTACTTGAGGATCGCGGGTCTGAAAGTTAGGTAGCAGTTCTACCTTTCCTGTACCAGTCTCAGAGATTTCTTCTGATATTCTCTGTAGGAATATGGATGAAACTTGTACGTAGAGATAGTGATCGTCATCTTCAGCACGGTAGCCGCTAGAGAACCCGCTAGGCGTAATACACAGGTCACCTCGACGATATAGTCCAGTGTAGTAGCGACCACCCATCGTCTGATGAATACGATGGGGTTGCGAGGATAGGCTCATGACAATGACCGGGTCAGCCTCGGGCGGCATCTTCATTGCGCTAGGAGGTTGTCGGTACTCCTCTACAACAATATCTGCCCATCCTAGTCCTTGACTGGAAGCCAGTGGCAAATCTGAATTCTGAATGCTAACGTCGCTATGCTCCGACATCATACGGCCCTCTCTGCCACAATCCTACAGCAGGATTTTGAAAATCTGAGCAGATCTTGATAGCTCAGCGATTCACGCCTCCTTACCCTGTGAATGTAAGCAGCTCCTACGGACGCGACGCAAACCGTCCTTGCAGACATGACAGACTCATCCCTACCTAGCCAAAGCTTTTTCACTGAGCTAAGAGCCTTCTCACAATTAGCCATTCCACTAGCGAGCGCTCAGGTGGCTCAAGTGGCGACGGGTTTCGTAGATACCGTCATGATGGGACATCTAGGTACACAGACTCTGGCTGCTGGCGCGATCGCCTCTATCACATTCTTCGCGCTGATGGTAACTGCAAGTGGCGTTGTGATGGGCGTTACGCCTCTGACGGCGGAGGCACATGGCTCGGGCAGCCGAAAGAGAATTGAGCAGATTACTCGACAAGGGCTGTGGCTGTCTTTGCTGCTAGCGATTCCCGGCATGTTGCTTATCTCTCATCTCGATACGGCCATGCGTCAGCTAGGTCAAACCGAAGCGACTGTCAGTTTAGCGACTGCTTATCTCGACATTATTCTATGGGGACTGTTTCCAGCGCTGGGGTTTGCGATGCTAAGGGGGGTGGTTTCAGCATTATCTAACGCACGCGTGATCATGGTGATTGTTGTCATAGGAACTGTCTTCAATATCTTTGCAAACTATGTTCTGGGCTTCGGAAAGCTTGGGTTTCCAAAGCTAGAACTAGCAGGCCTTGCGATAGGCAGTGCATTGACTTTTTGGGGAATGTTCGCAGCGTTAGTGATCTATCTGCTGAACCATCAGCAGTTCAAAACATATAGGTTCTTTCAAGCTTTACACAAACCCAGGCTACAGACGTTGTACAAGTTGCTGAAGCTTGGTGTACCTATCGGGGTGTTCTATGCGCTGGAGATTGGCGTTTACACCGTTATTAGCTATCTGATAGGTGCTTTGGGAACAGACGACTTGGCAGCCTACCAGATCGTATTTCAGACAACCAACTTGATCTTCATGGTGCCTTTAGGAATGTCGTTTGCGGCTACCGCTCGGGTTGGTCAATGGGTCGGGCGCAAAAGCGTATCAGGCATACGCAAAGCTGGCTTTGTCAGCATCTTGGCAGGGGCTAGCTGGACATTGCTGGTGGCCGCTACGCTTCTACTCTTTCCGCTATGGGTTGTTGGCTTATACATCGATAGATACGATCCGGCTAATCAAACTACTGTAGTGTTGGCCGTTTCAATGATGCGAGTATCGGCGGTCGCTCACCTATTCGATGGCATACAGAAGATTGCCTATGGTGGACTACAAGGCTTACAAGATACTCAGATTCCGATGGTACTTAGCTTCGTTGCTTACTGGTGTATCGGCCTAACAAGCGGATACTGGTTGGCATACAAACAAGGAATGGGCGCAGTTGGTTTTTGGATAGGTCTACTGATTGCTGTGGTGATCGCAGCCGTCGTATTCATCTGGCGCTTTCAAGTTCTTACCTCAAAACAGTTCGAGTCAAGACTACTGAGTTAGCTATGGCTTTTAGCTATGGCTTGAGTAGATTACATGAACCCAAGCAGAAGGAAAACAATTGATTATGATACGGATTGCGGAAGACTCTACTGTAGAGATGTCGTCACCGGAGAAGAACACACAAGATTCTCTCCTTATGCTTACTAGCTGGCTGTTCTTAGTGGGTTCAATTCTCTTTCAGATAGATGCAGTGATCGAACTGCTAGAAGGCTTTTCTATTCATGTTGGCTTGCATCTGCTGGCAGGCTTTCTCTTTACGATTGGGTCTATACTGTTTGTTGTTGACGGCGCTCGAAAAGCTTGATCGTCAGAGCTTGTCTAGTTGCCGGGGGCACTTGCGACACGAAGTCGCTCTGAATGAGTGAGGGTCTCAACAACTCTCCAGTCCAGTGTCCAGGACTGTTTCTAACACTCCCATGCGTTGCTGGCAACGGCAAGGTGTGAAGCGGAGCGTAACACCCAAGGAAGCATCAAGCCAACTGATGTAACCAGGTAAGGGAAAGATGGACAAGGTGAACGCCAGTGAATCCTCGTTGAGGTGCCGTAACGGCAAATCGCTGAAATGGCTGATACAGCGACATAGGTCACAAGGGAACCCGGTTCCGCGCCAAACCGGATACAGGCACCCCGACCTCGGCATATAGAGGACACCTTCCCCCATCAAATCTCATCGGAGCGGAACGTGACAACCCCAATAGGGTCTGCACCCGAGTGCAGTAAGCAAACCGCAAGGAATGCTGAACTCCTTAGTGGGAGAAGGATGCTTCAAGAAGCGAATGCCAGCTACCGAAAGGACAGAGGAAACAGGGACTTCTCCTTGATAACTCGCTGGATAGGACATCTGTCTAAGTCAAAAGACTGCTGACGTGAAGCAGGTGGAACCCCCAAAAGACCAGTGACCCGGTTATTCATCGGAG
Organism: Synechococcus sp. PCC 7335; assembly: GCF_000155595.1. Lineage (NCBI taxonomy): Bacteria > Bacillati > Cyanobacteriota > Cyanophyceae > Synechococcales > Synechococcaceae > Synechococcus > Synechococcus sp. PCC 7335. The sequence goes on from NZ_DS989908.1 coordinate 42,810, forward strand.
GACACGTTAGATGCAAACTCAAGCGAGTTTAGTAAACCGACCAACGACACCCACTGAATGGCGCAGCGTCAACTGGCGCAAAGCTAATCGGAGAGTGAGAAACCTACGTCATCGAATCTTTCGGGCGACAACCGAGGGCGACTACAGAAAAGTTCGCTCGTTGCAGAAGCTGATGCTGCGCAGCTATGCCAACCGCTTACTGAGCGTGCGGAAAGTAACGTAGCAAAATCGGGGCAAGCATACGGCAGGCATTGACCAAGTTGTGGTGAAGACGCCAGAAGGAAAAGGCATGATGGTAGACATCTTGTCTGACTTCCGAGCTTGGCGAGTTCAGCCGACTCGGCGTGTCTATATCCCCAAGTCAAACGGAAAACTGCGACCACTTGGCATCTCAACTATCGCTGACCGCTGTCTACAGATGGTGGTCAAAACAGCGCTAGAACCTGAATGGGAAGCCAAGCTAGAGGGCAGTACCTACGGCTACCGTCCGGGTCGTAGTTGTCACGATGCTGTTAAGAAGCTCTATTTCATGAGTTTGCCGAAGAACAAGAAACACTGGGTTGTCGATGCAGACCTTCAAGGCTGTTTTGACAACATCGACCAGTCGTTTCTACTAGCCAAACTTGAACGGTTCCCAGCTAGAGGACTCGTCGAGCAATGGCTTCAGTCAGGCTATGTGGAGTATGGCCGATGGCAGCCGACGACAGCCGGAACCCCGCAGGGTAACTGTATCTCACCTTTGTTGGCGAATATAGCCCTGCATGGCATGGAAGAAGCCCTTGGCATCACCTACGATTCCAGAGGGCGAATCAATGGCAAACGGGGTTTGGCAAAATACGCCGATGACTTTGTTGTGATGTGCGAGAGCAAAGCAGACGCAGAAGCTGCAATAGAAGATCTTAAACCTTGGCTCCTTGAGCGAGGGTTGTCTTTCTCTGAAGAAAAGACACAAGTTGTTCATCTTCGAGAAGGCTTCGATTTTCTAGGCTTCAACTTCCGGCATTACGCCACGCCAGGAAAAACAAGGACAGGATGGAAGCTGCTGACTAAACCAAGTCGCAAATCTATCAAGTCGATAAAAGCCAGACTAAAACGAGAGTGGTTGAACCTCAGCGGCAAGCCAGTGAAAGAAGTAGTTATGAGACTCAACCCCATCATTCGGGGCTGGGCCAACTACTTCCGCACGGGCGTTGCTTCTAGAACGTTTAGCCGTCTTCAAGACTGGATGTTCAAACGGCAACAGCGATATGCCCACAAGCGTCACCCCAACAGAGGACCACAGTGGTGGTATCAGAAGTACTGGGGACGCTTGAATCTCGACCACTGTGATAACTGGGTCTTTGGGGATAAAGACTCAGGTTCACACCTTGTGAAGTTCACATGGTTCCCGATTGAGCGACATGTGATGGTCAAGGGCAGAGCTTCTCCTGATGACCCGAGTCTGAAGGATTACTGGGAACGGCGGTCAACGATGAAAGTCAAAGACCTTACTCCTAGTAGACAGAAGCTAGCCAAGCGGCAGAAGTTCAAATGTCCAAACTGTGGCGAATCTCTACTCAATGGAGATTCTCTACATGTCCACCACAAGACTCCACGGTCGAAGGGCGGCAAGGATTGCTTCAGCAACTGGCTACTGCTGCACAAAGTCTGTCACCAACAACGTCACGCTTCTCGACTAAAACAACGGTTAGGTTCTGCTTGAGCCGTGTGCGGTGTGAGTCGCACGCACGGTTCTGAGGGGGGACTGGGGTAGCAATACCCTAGTTCTACCCGGCAAACAGTCAAAGAAAAAGGCTTCCCATTCACTACAGGACAGGCGTTACTTGGCCCGTAATCATTTGCCACTTTTCATCGCGTTTGAGATAAACGTGTAAATCTCTCACCTTTTTCTCCCTCATTCCAGTCATGGTCAGCGTCATTAGGAAGTGAACTACAGCAACAGTGTCTGAATACCAGTGAAGTTCAACTTCGTCGATTGAATACGACTTAACTTTTGCGTTGGCAACGTTGTTCAGTTCAGTTTGCTTATCTGCAACCACACCGTTCGGAAAGATAGCAATGAAGTCATCGGGTAAGTCGCGTTCGACGACAGCTACATCCCGATTCAAAAAAGCTTCTAGGAAGGCTCTATCCATAGTTAGGATAGTTTGCTCTTCGCTAATTCTGTCGATTGCCATTGTGTGTCCTTGCGGGTGTGTTCTGTAGCCTAACTATCGTCACAAAGTAGTTACGTCGATATGATAGAAGCCTTCTTCAAATTTGGAGCGACCTGCCGATAGTAGGTAGAACGACTGCAAGCTATCCGCTGACAGCTCTGGTTTATCGTCCTTTCTTGGCGCTTTATAACATATATCAATTCTGACTTGAGACACTAGCTGGCTTTGTTCTGCGAAAAGTTACAACCGTACTGTAGACAGCCCAAGAAGTAGTACTCAAAAGCAGTAGTCCAACACCAATAAATAGATCAACGGACCAGCCATAGATACCAAAAGGTTGTGGAAGTTGAAAGAGGCCGGGCAATATCCCTACTGCTAACCACCAGCTTAACCCTGAGAGAACGGAAAAGAACAAAGCTCTACTTACTAGAATCCAAAGGCGTGATGAAGCACGAAACCGCTGGCGTCGAATTGTCCATCCTAGTCCGATCAGTAGCAGAAGAGAGATAATACTAATGCCTAAGAGTGCTTTGCTAATTCGCTTCCAAAGATCGTAGGTTGTTGCCCTTTCTAATGGTTGATTTAATAGCTGTTTAACGATGCCTAACCCAATTTGGTCTTGTAAGCCAGAAGTACCTGCGCCGATTATCAAGATGCCTCCTATATTCTGTTCAGGCAGCAAGAAGATGGCCGAAGAAGAGCCGTTTGTGTTCCCGTTGTGTGCGATCAGTGGAACGCCATCCACTTCCATACTGCTCCAAGCAAAGCCATAGAAGGTGTTCTGACCTATCTTCCTATCACCAAAGTGCGCTTCGGTTAAGGACGTTTCTGAAAGATTGGGTAAGGGTAGCGTGCCAAGATGAACCATTACATAGCGGGCCATATCTGCGGCAGTTGAGTGCAGCGTTCCTCCAGCAGGCCCAAGATAGCTTCCCATTGTTTTTTCCGGCGGTGATGCCTTGACCGAGAACCCAAACAAGGTATCGTAAGGAGTCGCAACGTCTAACCTCGCCACCCGATCTAGCTGAGTGGCGCTGTTGGTCATCTGCAAAGGCTCTAATATCTGAGTCTGCAAGTAACTGTCATAGGATTGATTGGAAACGGCTTCTACCACCATACCTAAGATGCTGTAGCCCATATTGGCATACTCGAATTGAGTGCCAGGTGCGCTCGATAAATGAACATCCTTTAGGGCTCGTACACCCTGTTCAAGAGAAGGGCGAATGCGTTGACGGTCCTGCCAGACGACACCGTGGGAACTGCCGGGCAGTCCGCTTGTATGAGTCAATAATTGGCGGATAGTAATCTGAGCGCTTGCTGCTTTATCAGCTACTTGAAACCAGGGAAGATACTGTTGTACAGGGTCATCTAGATCTAGCAAGCCACTATCTCGAAGCTGCAAAATCGCTGTAGACGTAAAACTCTTGGCGACAGAACCGATGGCGTAGGCGGTCTCTGATGTAACTGGCTCTTGCGTCGCGCGGTCTGCAATACCAACGCCTTTTGCAACCAGTACTTCGTCTCCAGCTACGATAGCAAACGCGCCGCCGGGAAGTCCTGCACGCGCGATCTCTTGCTCTACATAGGTTTCTATATTCTCAATAGTTGCAGTTGAGACGGTTGTCTCAGCGGCCTTCGTAATGGTGTGCTCGCTGTAAGTGGTAACGGTCATTAGAAGCCCTAGAGCGAATAGTAGTCCATACTTCAACCATGTTGGAAGACTCCTATTGCTTCGAGGATTCGCTTCTTTAACTCTATTCGTTTGAAACACTGTAAATGAAGACTCCTTCCTGACTCTAGCTAGGTTGCATGCTACCGAGCTTCGGTGGCTACAAGTCACTAGCTACACACTAAGCGCTTCTTATCCAAGCATGGTCTATATTTGTGTAGCTTTAAGCTGTGGTGCAACCTGCCGATAGTAAGTAGAGCGGCTACACCCTATCTGCTTACAGATCTCATTAATTGTCAGTTCACCGGCTTCAGCCAGTGCGATCGCCACCTTCACCTGGCTCTTATCCAGAGCCTTCGGACGTCCACCCATCCGGCCACGAGCACGAGCTGCCTTCAAACCTGCCATCGTCCGCTCGCGAATCAGGTTTCGCTCATATTCAGCCATCGCCCCGATCACAGAGAAAACCATCTTTCCTGACGCGGTAGAGGTATCGAAGCCATCCTGAATGCTGGCAAAGTTCGCACCTCGCTCCTTCAAATCCTTAACGATGCTCAGCAGATCGCTCAGCGAGCGGCCTAGGCGGTCAAGCTTCCAGATCACCAGCACATCTTTTTTGCGGATGTGGTCAAGCGCTTTTTCTAATCCTGGCCGCTCAGCCTTCGCGCCACTCACTCCGTGATCGCTAAAAATCTTCTCGCAGCCAGCTTCTTTCAAAGCGTCCGTTTGCAACTCTATATTCTGGTCAGCCGTCGAAACTCTGGCATAGCCGATCTTCATGCGTCAAAACTCGTAAAGTACCCCCTATTTTTGACACGATGATTATGACACAACTTTTGATACACAGAAACAGGCTCAAAAGCCGCTTTTTTGCCATTTCGTCAGTATGTGTCAAAAACGGTGATTACGACACATGTCACGCAGTCCGATTACGGATTCATCTGTACCGATACAGAACAGGCAACTACAGCCCATCCGACTTTACAATGCAGGTAGATGCGTAAGGGCCGCTCCATGCAAATTACTCTGAACCTACCAGATAGCCTTAGTCAGACAGAGGGCTTTAACCAGAACGACTGGCTACGAGAGATTGCCTTTGCCTTGTTTCAACAAGAGCGTGTCTCTCTCAGTCGCGCTAGCAAGATAGCCGGTATCGAACTGATGGACTTTCAGAAGATGCTGGCCGAGCGCGGCATCTGCGTTCACTATGATGTGGAAGACTTTGAGCAAGATGTTCAGCATCTGCGCGAGCGGGGTTGGCTGTGATCGTTGTCAGCGATACCTCTGCGCTCTCTAATCTAGCCCTTGTTAAGCATCTCTGGCTGCTAGAAGTCATCTACCAAACCGTCATCATTCCTGAGGCTGTTGCTAGCGAACTCGCAGCAGCCAGCAACCCTACTGTTTCAGAGACTCTCCAACTGGACTGGATTAAGGTTCAAGCCCTTACTCAATCTCAGCTTGCTAATCAACTGCAACAGGAACGAGGACTAGATGCTGGAGAAGCCCATGCGATCACTCTGGCACTTGAGCTACGAGCTGACGATCTGCTGATTGACGAAAGGCTGGGACGACAAGAAGCTGCTCGACTTGGACTGTCTATCATTGGCATATTGGGTGTTCTACTGGTCGCGAAGCAAAGAACCCTCATTCCTCAAGTTCAGTCTGTGACGGATAGCTTGATCGAAGAAGCTGGGTTTCGTATCAGTCCTCAGCTATATCAACGCGTCTTGACGCTTGCTCAAGAACTTTAGCAGGCGAACAAAGAGAGATACAACACGCAGTTGCGCTTGCGTCCCTTTATCGCAGTTGCGATCTGATTATGCTTCGGGCGCCTTTCTATCCATACTGGCTCAGCACAAATCGCACTAACCGAGACAGATGTCCTTCGGCATCATACAAGATACGGCAACCATCGCGAACAACTTGCTGAGTGCCCGTATCTAAGGGTGTGATAGACGCCCAACTTAGTCGCCCGAAACTTAGCTCGACCGTTATACGATGTGGGTTACTAGCGTTTAGTTGTACGTGACGCGACCACACAACACCATAGACCTTATCTTCCCAGCTCTCGATATAGAGATCGCCCCAGTTAATCTTGCTTAGCCAGTCTGTGCTCATTCTGAAGTGTAGAGGCTGTCTAGCTAAAAACATTAGATCGATATCTGACTTAGCAGTTGCCGTGCCACGAGCCTGCGAACCGACTAAGGCTGCTGCTAGAATGGACTCCTGACTAACTGCCCAATAGGTTGCCTGTTGAACAATCTGTTCTACTTGACTCTGCATAAGTTTGAATACTGGGTGACTTTGGAAACAACAATTCTTCAGTAGTGAGGCACAAGACTACGAAGTCAACACCAAGCAACAAAGACTCACTACAAGACAGCATCAACGGCACTTTAGTCTCACTATAATACTTTGACTGCTCATTGTGAGATGAGACTGAAGAGGATGATTTAGTCCATCTAGTCCAGAGTCTCAGGTTAAGACAGCGCTAAAGTCCTTGCTGTAACTGGGCGGTTAGTTGCTTCGAGAGGCAACTAGTCAAATTTGGAACACACTGTGTTCACTTTGTCAGAAGTGAATTACAGCCGTTTCATGTCTCTAATCGGCTAACTAATTTAGCCTATCTCATGCGTCTCATCCGCTCGTTAGAATTTAGGAAGATGAGACAGCTCTACGCTTCATTCCATTCCGATTAGTTGTTCGTATACTTGCATCAGATAAGAACAAAAAGCTGTTGATTTGCAAGAAGAACAAAAAGGAAATATTTTAATGAACAACAATCGTCTGTCTGCTATCTAGCAACTGGTGATCGCAACGCAAGCTTATGACAAGGCGTGGCGGAAGGTATGCAATCGCATTATCCTGACAGATTACAGCACGCACAGGCTTAGACGCACAACGCTGACGCGGTGGGATGACGCTAGATCCCTGCAACCTCGTTCAGCGCTTCTTGAATCACTTCGTCACCTACCCCATGACGCTTCAGACTATCAATCAAGGAAGACACGGTATTGTTCTCCAGTCGTTCTAGATCGCTCCGCAAGCCCTGTCCTATATAAGTTCGCGCTAGCGGCTGATAGCCAGAAAAACCCAGCAGCGGGGCTATCCGCTTCAAGTCTTCAATCACGTCTTCCGGCATCCGAATCGTCATAGTCGTCATCGGGCGGTCTCGTTTGAGTCGCTTTTTCAAGGCTTCAGGCTTCATAGTATTGGCGCTCCTTTCGAGTCGCTTTGCGGGCGGACACAATCCGGATGCGATCGTCCTCGCGTTCTACAAACACAACGAATAAAAGGTTCCAGCGCTTGTCTAAAGCAATAACAGCGTCCCTAGCTTCATCGTTACGACTAGCATCGACAACGACTAGAACAGGGTCGAAGAAAGCTTCGGCGGCTTGAGGGAAAGTAATGCCGTCATGCTTGAGTGGGTTAGCAGCTGCCTTCTGGTCATTCCAGATAAAGGTAATGCCATTGAGCGGGAAGTACACATCCATACAGAGCAGTATAGCCAAACGTATTCACAATGTAAATACGCTCAAAGTAACTCACCAAATGGCTGAATCCACTGGTGCTGAAAGCTCACACACGAGAAAGTGCACCCCGAAATTGTCTTGCAAACGGTGGTTTACGGACAGTAGTACAGGACACGATGTTAGTTCAACGTTGTGAGGCTATCAATGTCTGTTGTCTCAGAACTAAATTACACAGGACACTTTTCTAGCGATCTACTGATTCCTCTCAATTGACATTTAAGCGAATGCTTATATATACTGAATTTAGTTAAGCATTTGCTTAAATATAAAAATGAGTAGATCGCCTGCTAATACAGATGTTTTTGCTGCGGTTGCAGATCCAACGAGGAGATCACTGCTTGACCACCTTCAAAAAGGTGAACAGCCAGTTAAGCAACTAGCAGCACCTTTTGATATGTCACTACCGGCTATCTCGCAGCATCTGAGTGTGCTATGTAAAGTCGGCCTAGTCACTCAGCGGAGAGAAGGACGACAGCGATTTTATCGATTAACTCCTGAGCCGCTTAAGCAGATTTCTGATTGGGTGATAGGCTACGAGCATTTTTGGCGAGACAAATTGGCAAGTCTAGGAGAATACTTGGAGGAAGAATCGTGATGACTGACTTGGTGCTTGATGAAAGCTACCCCTACCCTCCAGAAAAAGTATGGCAGGCATTAACTGACTCTAGAGCATTAGCAGCATGGCTAATGGACAATGATTTTAAGCCTTGTTTAGGTCATCGCTTTCAGTTTGTAGACAGCTCATCACCAGGGTTAAAGACAGTAATCGATTGTGAGGTAATAGAGTTAGAGTCGCCGAAACGACTGGTGTACAGTTGGCAAGTTTCGGGAATGTCAGACCCCTCAATTGTGACCTGGACGCTAACCCCTATCCAAGAGGGGACCCAGGTGCAATTGCACCATAGCGGCCTACTACAAAACGCCTTGATAAAAGTGCCTTCCCCTGTGGCCTCATCTACTCAACTGAAATATTCATCAGAGCAACCCAATGGACCGCTCCTTTCAGCCTTATCTATTGCGCACCCTGACAAATACGCTCAGCCACAAGCTATGACAGTAGGCCACGTTGACTTTTTAGAGACAGATCTTGAAATGGTCTGGAAACAGAATCTACAAGAAAGGCTATCCAAAGTTCTTGTACAGCTTTAGCGACACAACAATGAACCATCGCTGAGTCGAGTCACACTATGAAGGTACTCACAGTCCAAAGACTGCAAAAGATATACCAACGCAATCATAAAACGTTCGAGGCTGTTCGTTCGGTTTCTCTAAGTGTATCTGGGGGAGAGATAGTTGCATTCTTAGGCCCTAATGGAGCTGGAAAAACAACTACCGTAAAGATGATTGCGGGCCTAATTTCGCCTGATGCGGGGAGCGTACAACTCGTAGGCTCTAACCCCTTCAAAAACCAGAAGGCTCTGCGGCACATCGGAGCTGTTTTAGAAGGTAATCGAAACTTGTATTGGAAGCTAACGCCTATAGAGAACTTAGAGTACTTTGGAATTCTAAGAGGCTTATCGCGAACTGAAGCACTCCGACGTACAAACGAGCTTCTAGCAGACTTCGATCTCCTAGATAAGCGTCATACGATCGTTCAAAATCTATCGCGGGGAATGCAGCAGAAGCTTGCCTTTGCAGTCGCTCTAATTCATCATCCTTCCGTTCTACTCTTAGATGAACCTACACTTGCTTTGGATATAGAGGCAACGCAGAATATAAAAAAAATTATTAGGCAGGTCGCACAGAAAGGCTGTGGCATTCTTTTAACCACTCATCAGCTTGATATTGCAGAAGAGTTGGCAGACAAAGTTGCCATCATTGATAAAGGTAGTGTTGTTGCATTCTCAAAAACTGACGAACTACTACATGCCTCTTCTCTTAGGTCATACAGCATAGAGTTTACTGGAAGTCTCATGGAACAAACTAGAAGTAGTTTAGAGAGCATCGGGACGATTGTTGAAACAGAAAGTCACCTACTTCAGTAATTTAGACAGCATACCAATCATAGACCTTCTCAGACCACTACGTATCACAAGATGTATGAGAATGTACCTGATCTAACAACAGTCTTCTTAAATTTAACAAAAAGGAGTAGCGGTGTTTGAATTATTTATGGCTGAACTTCGGCGAAGTTGGCTTCAGCTAATTCGTTACCCTGGTGACGCTGTTGGTCTTATCGTAATAACAACCTCTGTTTTTTATGGACTGTTTCTAGGAACTCAATACATGGCTGGCCCAAGTATACAGTTTGGGGAGCGTCTCGAAGAAGTCATCGTAGGATACGTGCTATGGAGCTTAGTAGGCTTCATAATCGTTGACTTGGTTGGTCAGCTACAGTATGAAGCTCAGACAGGCACCTTGGAACAATTGTTCCTGTCTCAGTTTGGCTTCAAACAGGTCCTACTGTTACGAGCTCTCGCTAACCTGACGTTACGTTTGATAATTACCCTCGTCATATTCCTATGTATTCTTCTCATCACAGGAGCGTCTTTAACAATATCAGCAGCAATTCTCCTACCACTAACATCCGTGTTGATGGGAGCTTACGGCCTAGCTTTTGCTATAGGCTCTCTAGTTCTATTAATCAAACGCGCTGACCAGGTAGTCTCCATTTTCTTGTTTGCCGTTCTGTTTCTTATGACAGCGACGACTGAGACATGGCTCGGTTGGCTACAGTTAATCAGATGGCTCTTACCGATGACGGGTGGCGCAGGATTGATGCGTGATTTGATGAGCAGAGAGCTAACTATAGGCGTAGGTCAGTTTTGTTTGTCTGCATTGAATGGGTTTGCGTATTTGATGATAGGGCTGCTGATTTTCGACCTAGCTGAGCAGATAGCCAAAAAGAGTGGCAGGCTAGGAGAATATTAACTGAGCTTCGTCAACCAAATGAGCTTTAAATCTCGCAGATAGATAGTGGTGATGCAGGATGGACCAGCGGGGGGGCGGGTAGGTCGGGATGCCACTTGTAAGGAGACGCTACGCTCACCCATGCTATTTTAGCAAGTCACAGCCAGCTGTTATTTCCCATAGTGTCTTTTAATGGCTTAGGTCTTTTGAGAAAGCCATTAAAAGACATGTTTTGAGACACGGTTTTTAAGAGTCTCAAAAGTCATGCCTTTCTGTACTCTACACAGTCACTACTATCTCTGTGTAGAGTACAGAAGGATAATGGACTAGCGGGGGGAAGGGAGTGGTAACGCTCCCGACCTACCGCTGGTTCTAAAAGAACAAGTTGTTCTACCTTCCTTAACTAGGAGGTAGAACAACTTGTCTACATACATGAAACTAAAGCCTGCTCTCAGACTATTCGCTTCGCTTAAACCAGCTAGAAACTTCCTTAGATGCCCGCCTAATAGGTTCATCCTGATCGTAGTAGGAAAGGTGAGGTGTATCATCCCAGATTAGCCTCTTTGGAACGCCTTCTGGAATAGCCTCGAAGTGACGCTTAGCAGCATTAGGTAGAAAGCAGTTATCACCGTGGATTATCAACCACGGCTTGTCCATCTTCTGCGCAGATTCTATCGAGCTGTAGTCCAGCAGCATCTTGTCGCTCATAACTGGGTACTGGTTTGCCCACTCGTTGCGGTCTGCCCAGGGCTGATACCACTTCCAGACAAACTCACCTGGCATTCCAACTTCCATATCAGTTTGATCTACGGCTTTGACGTAATCGACCTCTCCTGTCTCTTTGTACTTCTTCAAAGCTTCAGTCCCACGTTCTACGCGATGTTGGTAGTTCTCACCTAGCCAGTTCTTATCACCTTCTAGATCGCGGTACTGACTGGTAATAGTTGCAACTGCGTGAACGTTGGGATGCTCCTGGGCCGCTCGCAGCGCCACAGAACCACCTTGACAGATGCCGAGAATATTCACGCGATCGCTATCAACATCATCTCTACTTCTTAGAAAGTCAACAGCTGCTTTCATATCTTCGAGCTTGTCAAACGGGTTTTCTAGCTGTCTAGGCATTCCCCCACTATCGCCTCTGTAGCGAGCGTCAAATGCTAGCGCAGCGTAGCCGGCTTGAGATAGTGCTTGCGCATATCGAGTAGGCGCTTGATTACGTTCAAAGGTCATGGGGCCGATGATGGCTACAGCAGGGACAGGCGCTGAAGTGTTCTCTGGCATGTGTAGGTCACCGACGAGTTCTACGCCATCAACCTCGAAAGTAACTGTTTCGGTGCTCATCTTATCTATCAATCAAATAGTCTACAGCTTTAACGATAGTAAGACGGGCTAGGCATCTCTTGTATCAATGGAGCGACCTTATGTACATTCCTGCTCGTCTACGAAAGCTCTGTGCAGAAGTACTGTTTGCGAAACTCTGTGGGTGAGCACCCCAACAGCTTTTGAAATGTCTTAGTGAAGTGCGGCTGGTCGTAAAAACCACATTCTGCTGCAACTTCAGCGATAGGCTTGTCCACTCGAGAAAGCAGTTCTTGTGCCCGTTCAACTCTAAAGACCATGATGAACTGATAAGGCGACTGGCCAACTGTCTTCTTGAACTCTCGTGAGAAGTGTGCGTCACTCATACCAACGTAAGAGGCCACGTCAGCAACTTTGATGTTTTCTCTATAGTGGTTTTCTACATACTTGAGGAATTGATGGTAGTGCTGTGCTGTGAAAGCGCTACTCACTCCGAGGACATCAGCTCTACGTTCGCCATATACCTGAATAAGCTTGACTAGAAACACCCGCGATAGTGCTTCGTACATAACTTCGTAACCTACTCGGCGAGTTCTCATAGCATTCAGTAGGGTGACTGCTGTTTGAGCCAGGTCAGTATCTTTCTGCTGCGGGATGCTTTGGAGCTGCTGTTCGCTCAGAACCGTACATAGTTCAAGTTCGCTGAACCGTTTGAGCGAAGTAGGGTCTATGGTGATGACGATTGTGTTGGCTAGCCCGTGCCAGTGCCAGCCTGACTTCATGCCAGCCGGTGTAATGACTATCTCATGATGCGAAAATTGAAAATCTCGATACTCTTTATCTCGCCAGTTCTCAACCCTGATAGGCGACTCCTTCAAGTTGATCAAGATGTGATGAGTGCTATACACCAAAGGAGGCATCTGGCCTGCTTCGATCTCGAAGTACTCTAGGCTGATGACTTCTCTAGCTCTGGTTTGGATGATGTCTGTACTCCGCAGCATGGGCGAAGAAGGATACCTATCCTGATAGTTATTCATCTGAACGCTTCTATCTATTTGTTCTTCATTGGCTTGCTGGACTGGTATCGGTGAGTATCGATACCAGTCCAGCATTCCGTTGTAGACAAAGTTCTGAACCATCTCTGCCTGCTACAAATCATGTGGAAAGCCTAGTTTTATTTGGCTGATGGCATCAAGCCGTCCAAGGTGTTCATCAGATAGGCTCAAGTCAGCGCATTGTTTTTCTGTTGGTTCTCTTATTTGTTTGTTGCTTGGATTACCATTCGATGGGCTTGCGATCACGGAAGAACCCACCCGTTGGCCCGTCCTCAGGTAGGGTCGCCAGCCACACAGCGGTATCTGCCCCCTCCTTAGGTGATCGCGATGCCCCTTCACCACCCATACGAGTGCGAACCCATCCAGGGCACATCGAGTTTACCTTGATAGAAGGAGGTACCGTCTTCGCAAGCTGCAACGTCAGCGCGTTCATACCCGCTTTGGAGACGCCGTATGCTGCATAGGAGGGCGCGAGGCCAGAGGCGAAAGAGCCACCGCCAGAAGAGACATTCACGACTCTTCCGTAGCCGGAGTTCGCCATTGCAGGTACAAGCGCTTGCACCAGCATCCAGGGGCCGATGACGTGAATGCTTAGCGCATCTTCCACCGTATCGATGTCGATATCTAGTACTTTCCCTGGTGGGTAGATGCCTGCACTGTTAATCAACACATCGATTGAAGGATAGATGTCAGTAATGGTCTTTATCTGCTGCGATAGTTTCTGCCGGTTGGCGAGATCAATCTCAACAATAGAGACTTCTCCATTGATGCTATCTGCGGCTTCTTTGCCGTGCGATACATCGCGGCTACCAATAATGACGTGGTAGTCGAATTTCTCGGCTAAGGCTTGGGCGATCGCAAATCCGATACCACGATTACCACCTGTAATTAAAGCTGTTCTTTGTTGTTTAACCACACAAATGTTCCCGATGCAAAGTCTTCATATGGAACAGAAATTAGAGATGCTTAGTGCAGTTTTCTATTCCGTTACTACTTGAACGCCCTAAGTCAACGATACCTTAAATTTCACGAGCCTCTGTCCCGTTCCATTCCATGACAATTGCGGGGGCGCGTTCACCCTGCACCTCAATTGCATCAAGCGCAGTTGTGAATTCGGATAACTCTGCTGCGGTGAATGTAACATTCGCCGCAGCGATGTTGTCGCGTAGATGCGGCATTTGCGTTGTGCCAGGTATAGGCACAATCGACGGGCCTTGCGCCAGGAGCCAAGCCAGCGCGATTTGCCCTGGCTTGACACCCTTACGATTGGCCCAATCGCTTGCAAGCTCCACGAGTGCCATGTTTACCTCGCGATTCTCGGGATCCATCCGGGATGTAAGCGCACGAAAATCACTGGGTGCGAACGTTGTCTCCATATCGACCGCTCCCGTGAGGAAGCCATAGCCGAGCGGCGCGAACGGAACGAAGCCAATACCCAATTCCTGACAGATTGGGAGAATGTCGTTTTCCACGCCTCTGTAGAGCATAGAGTATTCATTCTGTACGGCGGTGGCAGGTAAGGCGGCGTGGGCTCGGCGCAGTGTATTAGGCCCCATCTCCGACAGTCCCCAGTTTAGGACTTTACCCTCCTTCATCAAATCAGAAACCGTTCCTGCGACTTCTTCGATAGGCACATCAGGATCGACGCGATGCTGATAGAGCAGGTCTATCCGATCAGTGCCCAGGCGACGCAGCGACCCTTCAACAGCTTGCCGGATGCGCGCCGGATCGCTGATTACCCCACCGCTAAATTCGCCCGTTTCAAGGTCAACATCGAAACCAAACTTCGTCGTGATTTGCGCCTGGTCCCGGAACGGTGCCATGGCCTCCCCCAGGATACGCTCGCATTCGTGCGGGCCATACACCTCAGCGCAATCGAAAAAGGTGACTCCCTCGTCAAAAGCAGTGCGGATCAGTTGAATCATATCACCGCGATCTGGAACGATGGTGTGGAAGGTGCGGTGCATATTCTGTACACCAAGGCCAACTTCGGAGACTTCCAGACTGCCAAGCATCCGGCGGCCAGGTGCGGGCGCGGACGTGACGGACGACGTGACGGATTGCGCAGCAGTGCGGCGAGCTCCAAGCGCCATGGCGGTCGCTGCGGCGGCGCTTCCAGTCAAGATGCCACGGCGAACGGGATCGAACTTCTTCTCTTTAAACATTTATGGCTTCACACATTTTCTAAATTTGGGGTATCGAGTTAGGATTCTTCCGTGGTCTGCATTCCAAAAAGGTCATCACTTACTGCCAACATGACCGGGGTCATGGAAATCATACTTTTTGAGTACGTCCATTAGGATATAAGCACCGTCAGCGGCCATCTCTCACTCTTTAGAGGTAACCGCCTAAAACACAGCAATTTTCGTAACTATGCAGCCATTTAGACCCTATCGGAGCGAGCAGAAGTTCGATTGTGTGAAGGCTGTCTACGGACGGCAGCCTCAATCTCAGTTACGCCTAGAACCTTCAGTCTCGTCACCATATTCCATTGATATAGCCTTCATCGGTCATGAAGAAACACTGGTGCGAGTACCAGGAGGGTCTACCTATGCAAAAGCTATCCCAGCTGGTACTGGCGCGATACATGGTGCGCAGCAGCTAGAGTTTGTGAAGGTAGATAGTTCATCTGAGTTTTTAGAGCTACAGCCGTCACTGGAAGTTAGAGAAACGGCTGCCAATTACTTTAGAGCCCCAAGTGCTGTCTGTTTCGACAACATTCAACACGTTGATGATCAAGTGCTATGGGCAGTAGCCTGTCGGTTTCGCGCTCATGCAACGGGAGGTTGGCTATTAGACGAACTAGAAGCGGAAGAGCTAACTCGTACCTTAGTCGGTCATATGATTTGTACGCAGCTGGGCGGACGTCGCCCTAGAGTCAACGACGCTCACTTATCTGACAGCAGACTCGCCAAGTTAAGGGACTTCGTTGAAGCCTCTATCAAACAGCCTATTCCCGTGAAAGCGTTGGCTGATGTTACAGATAGAAGTCTCTACCACTTCATCAGAACGTTTACGTTGACGACAGGAATGAGACCGCATGAGTTTGTCAGGGCAATTCGAATGGAACGTGCGAAAGAAGCTCTGCTTTTAGGCAATCGAGTGAAAGATGTTGCAACTGCCGTAGGCTATGTACTAGGGCATAGTTTTTACAAAGCGTTTTATCGACATTTCGGAGTATATCCTTCTGCTTTTGTTAACTCTCTTCTTTAACTCACAAACTAGCAGGTCTAACAAGGGCTATCACAGGCTTAGCTATCGTGACTTCTCGACGGCAGCCAAGCCTGTAATAATACTGAGAAAGACTGAAGGTAAAGGCCAACGAATCCTTTACCCCTCTAGCTGTCAGCAAATATCGGCTAGAGTTCACTAGCCACGCCGAGAAAAGAGGTGCGGTCGCCGCCGCAGACATCTACCAGATGAGACTACTCAAGGTCTTCGACCATAATTCTGCCCTCAGCCAGTGCATCTGCGATGTTGTCAGGGGTGCTTCTGGCTATAGGGAGTGGTGGCATGAGGACGAAATCCGGGTTAATTTGCTGGGCATCTATTTGCAGCCCTAACAATTGGTTGTACTGCTCATACGAGAGGAGTGAATTGAACTCTTCGAGTCCTCGCATTACCTTTAATTCAAACTGACCAACTGCTTTGATCCATTCCTTGTTATAGACGCCAGCTTTAACAGCCTCTCGCATCCGCTGCTCAAAAACCATGCCTCCGAGCATCAGCGCATCATGTGCTGTAAGAGGAGCTTGAGTCTCCAATGCCTTATATTCAGCGAGCCAGTCTTGATAAACACTTTCAAAGTTATCCATAAATGCCTCTGGATATTAGCAACATCAAAGCACGATTGCCCCAAGTGTAGTCTTTAGAAACTAAGGCGTACAAGACACGAAATGCCTGGATAGGCGGTCTTCTGAACCGCTTGCAGCACCCCTGCGATGAGGTAGAACGTTCGGCGCTGCTGTTTGGTCTTTTCTCCAGTGATTAAATTGCGACTGATGGCGACGAACAGCAACACGCCGTAGGCGACCATCTGCATCAGATAAACCAGCCACAATAAGCAGGTCGGATTGACCAGATAGGGCAATAAACCGATGAAGATTAGCATCGTGCAGATGACGTTCGGACAGTCTTTGTAGAGATAATCAAAGTGCTTGGCTCTTGCTAACGAACCGAGGGCATTTCTGGGATATGTCATAAGGGCATCTACCGCTGAGATTTAGTATCCGTATCCTTGGTCTTTCTGCTTCTTTCGCTCTCGCTTTTGCTGACGCTGCTGCGTCTGACTGCACTGGCGCTGTTTTTCGATCTGCTGGTCTCGCTGTTGCGCTTTTTTCTGGGTCTCCTCCTGCGGCTTTTGGGTTTTGGTTTGCTCAGTAGATGATTGATGTTCTAGTGTTGGTAGCTGCTGCGATCTCTGCTGCTCATCACGTTGCTCGTCTTTAATGTCGGCCTGCACTTTTTCACAGGCTTTTTGTCTGCGGGCGATGTCGCGGTTCACTTTGCTGATGCGGCGTGATTCGTCACCGACTCGCGTCCGAACGCCTCTGGCTTCCATCTCCAGGACTTGGGCACCGAGATGGATCTGTGGCTCGCGTTCGATGCCCTGCTCTTTTAGACTGCGGTGGTCAATTCTCGCCTCGTGGCCTGCTCGCTCTAGCGCCCGGTTAGCGTACTCAGCCCAATGCTCTCGGTAGTCCTTTACCGCATCTCGCCGATTCCATTCGCGCTTCTTTTTACCGAAGCCATCTTCATCCACTGAGCGCATCGTCAGCATGATGTGCGCGTGCGGGTTATGACTGTCGAAATCGTGATAGCCGATGTCCGCTATCATCCCTTGCTCGACGAATTCACTCTGCACATACTCACGGATGAGTTGTTGTTTCTGCTCATGGGTGAGTTCGGCGGGTAAGGCCACCATCACTTCATTACATAGCTGAGAGTCTTTTCGTTTTTCTCGCTGTTCAACTTCGTTCCATAGCGCCTCACGATCTGCGTATCGCTCGGGCGCGTTTTTAGGTTTGAGGATTTCGTTATCGTAGATATCGCTTTTGCCCGTATAGTCGTGTTCTTTGCCAGTGCGTTCGTCTTTCACTTGCTCACCCGAACGATATGCAGCTGCCGCTGTCGCGCTTCGCCCAGCGCTGCGACCGATTACCTGCATGCGGAAACTGTAGATAGCCATATCGAGAAGGTGAGGGACTCCGGTGGGGTCTAGGGGCAAAGCCCCAGCGCACGACATCGCTTGCGATGCATAAGTGCGCCCTTCTGTTCTGGGAGAACGACGGGATGGGGGCTGATGGGGACGATGTGGGGCTGTTCTCCCAGAACGGGCCGTGCTCGCGCGGCCAGGGTCAGAAGATGAAGGGAACGGGCGGATCGGGTCATCTCCTGATGACCATTTCAGGATATCTGGACTTACTTAGTACGAATGTTTCTTTTTCTAAAGTGGTCGTTTCTCTTGCTCTGGTTCGTCGTTACGCTGAGTTGTGATTTATGTCACGGCTTTGCTTTTGGGATACGGACGATGACGACTAAGCTCGAACGCCTACTGGAGAAGGAGGCGCAACTCAAGGCCCAGATTCAGCAGGCGAAGGCGGCTGAACG
>NZ_DS989909.1 GCF_000155595.1 Synechococcus sp. PCC 7335
TTTTGAGCAACTTGATGACGTTGATGGCCTTGTCTGTGAACCGCTCAAAACCGAAGTCTAAACCGAAGAAATCTTTGACGCGCTCAACTAATGCCTGCATAGAATTCTTTGCCTCGTAGATAAAAACATCTTCAATTGCAACATTGAACAAGCCAGACAACTTGAAGGCCATCTCCAAACTTGGGTCAAACTTACCTGACTCAAACCCGTTTACCGCTTGGCGACTCACACCTAACTCTCTAGCGAGATCAGCCTGAGAGCGTCGATGGAGCTTACGGAGTTCCTTCAACCGATTTTTCATAAGTAGACTTGCGCACTGTCAAGTATTACTTTACATTTTACAAACCCAAACGTCAAGTCTTACTTGACAATTGAATTCTAACGAGTGGCCATCAGTAGATGTAGTAGAAGTTGTTAGCAAGGAAGTTTTTCCTATGAAAAGCATCTTCGAGAAGGGCGAAAGACCAGAGAGCTTCACGAAGATGCAAAGCTATTTTCGTGGGAGTAAGGGAGCGATCAGTCGATAGTAGGTAGAACGGCTACATCCAACTTGCTCACAAATCTCATTGATCGTTAGCTCGCCTGCCTCAGCCAGTGCGATCGCCACCTTCACCTGGCTCTTATCCAGCGCCTTCGGACGACCACCCATCCGGCCACGCGCACGAGCCGCAGCCAAACCTGCCATCGTCCGTTCTCGTATCAGATTCCGCTCATACTCTGCCATCGCACCGATGACCGAAAACACCATCTTCCCCGACGCGGTGGAGGTGTCGAAGCCATCCTGAATACTGGCAAAGTTCACACCTCGCTCTTTCAAGCCTTCAACGATGCTCAGCAGATCGCGCAACGAACGACCCAGCCGATCCAACTTCCAAATCACAAGTGTGTCTTTCTTGCGAATGTGATCGAGCGCTTTATCGAGTCCGGGACGTTCAGCCTTCGCACCGCTCACCCCGCGATCACTAAAAATCTTCTTGCAACCAACCTCTTCTAAAGCATCGATTTGCAGGTCTAGATTTTGGTCAGCAGTCGAAACTCTGGCATAGCCAATCTTCATTGTCGCAAAACTCGCAAAGCGCCCTCATTTTTGGTACTTTGATTATGACACAACTTTTGGAACGCAAATATGGCCTTAAAAGTCGCTTTTTGGCCGTTCTGTCAGATAGTTCCAAAAACGGTGGTTTATACGACAGATCTTGAAAAAGTAGGCAAAGTCAATAGCTTGGGGATTCCAGTCTGCGATCAGCTATATTTAGGTGGCAAGTTTTCCTCTAATAAATCGCTAGCCCTATCTATAAGACATGCGTGAGGGCTTTAGAATCAGTAAGATTTAGTCATGACCCTGTGTATTACATACAAATTACAATCTCCTAATGACAAGCTCCCTAGAGCAATCTGCTACACAGATTCTCGAATTACGACTACTGGAGCTAAGACTAAACAAACTGAGGTAGGAGGATTTCTTCCATCACACACAGAAATCAAACATCAAACTGATAAAGGTATTAAAATTCAGATCGTTTCCGCCTTAACAGGTAGTGGTGAGCATTGTCGTGACTTCGTCTTTTCCATTGCTGGAGCTGTTTCTCTCGGGATACAAAGCCTAATTCACTTAGATTCAGTTTTCACAACGTTCTACGAAGATTGTGATTTTGAACAGTACATAGAGAAAGCTAAGGCTACACTTCATACATTTTGGCAAGATGCATGGGATAAAGATATTGAATACTTAATGACAGCAACAGATGATAATAACGAAATAAGGATATTTCATGTCAAGGGAACAAAATCGGATTTAGTCTTCGAAGATCTTCAGCAGGAAGATGAATTACTTCTCGGCGTAATTGGAGATAACGCTGAGGAAGCCCGCGCAACGATTCGTCAAGAAATTAGCTCTCTCATGTATGCAGGCATGGCGATACATTCGGCGTTAGACTTAGCTTGCGTACGTATGATGCGACGTGCCATTGAAAACCAAAATCAAAAATTTATTGGTGGAAATATGCAAGCCTGCCTTTTGGTAGACAAAGGCGCTAACCATATGGTCTTAGATGATGGTCAAAACTTACTGTTTCGAGGCGTTAGGTACTCAAGAGAATGGTGTAAGTATCCAAGAATCCTAAATACGTTAACAGAGCGTCCTGGATTTCTAGTTTCAACTATCAACCAAGATATGTACGACCCCCAGAAAAATATCCAAGAGATTATGGAGAACATTAAACCTTATTGAAAGCGACAGGTTGCTGACGATGGGTGAAGAGCGTTGATGTACCTTAAACTCTAAGACCCTTTGAGAAAGTTATTCTGAGACATCAAAATAGACATATTTTTCTTATGTCTAGCAAGGCATACATTTCTAGACTTCGTACAGTTTGGTTTCTCTCGATCGTTAACTTCTAGTAAACCTTACAAATTGCATCTTTCTACAGCAGACGAGAAGATAAACCATCCAGACGAGCTGAAAGAAGAAGAACCACCAACACGTCGAAAAAGTGAACCGCCAGCACCAGAGTCAAAATACATAGAGTGAGGGAAATGTCCGACAGGGGCTGCGTACGAAAATATCAAATCAGTAGAGTCGAAGTGCATAGCATCGAAAGGATCCAAGATTCCATCTGCACCTACGCCTGGAAAATCTTCAACCCAGCCTACCTTCTCTCGATAATCTGCTA
Source organism: Synechococcus sp. PCC 7335 (assembly GCF_000155595.1). Taxonomy (NCBI): domain Bacteria; kingdom Bacillati; phylum Cyanobacteriota; class Cyanophyceae; order Synechococcales; family Synechococcaceae; genus Synechococcus; species Synechococcus sp. PCC 7335. The sequence goes on from NZ_DS989909.1 coordinate 2,673, forward strand.
TGGCGATTCTATCGTATGCTCTTGTACCACCGACTTCTTGATAAAGTCGATACTGAGACTTGATACCAAATCGTCCGTCGCTATAGAAAGACCAGAGACTATCAATGATTCGCAAATCTTCACATGCTTGCTCTAAAAAGTAGTCGCTTACGTATCCACCTTCAGCAAGCAAGAGCGTTGTCAATGTATCTGCTTCTAGCAAGTTTCCAGCGGCCAAGGCATCTCTGAGAGGCTGATAACTAACACCTCTCACGCTAGAAAGTTGAATAGGCTGTGATGTACCGGGTCGATTTATAAATGGGCTATGTGGCCTAAGTCCCGTCGCGTTCTCTGATGAGATAGTTCCTGAACTAGGTTGAGACTGTTGTGGCACCACGACGACTGAGTTCTCATCCATCGCTGTTTCCTGCTGCTGGGCCGAACTGATTATATCTTCAGATGGATTGAGGGAGAATGAACCTACAAGAGTTTCTGTATACCAGGGGCGTTGTTTTCCATCTGTCTCTCTGATAACATCTGTTCTAACTCTCCTGAACATAGCAGCGATGTCCTCACCCTCGTTCAGAATATGCCTTAAAAGACTAGCTGTGTATGGAGAATTTCGACCCTTACCATCATCAGCAACATTTCCTGGCCCTGTAGAAAACGATAATATTGTACCCTCCGGAGGAATCTCAGAAGCCAATCCTCTTTCTACAGATCGGGAACGACTTCCAGAACGCCAGCGTCGATAGAATGGATTGTCCCGACAAGCGTCGACAATTATTAAATTGACCTGAGATTCTGACTCTTCCATAGCATCTAAAACTCTTCCAAGCGCAAGGGCTTCATAGCGTACATCACTCTGACGAGTCAAGCTTGCGCCGAGAGGTATCAGATAGTTCTCTCCTTCGGCCTGAGCCCCATGACCAGCGTAATAAAAGGCTCCAATGCTTCCCTGCTGTAGCTGCTGATAAAAACCTTCTAGAGCATTCTCCATACTTCTTAAGTCTTGATCTAGAAGTAATGTAACCTCGAAACCCAAAGTGCGTAATGCTGCTGCGATATCGGTAGCATCGTTGACTGGATTATCTAGAGGATCTTCTATGTAGTTAGCATTACCAACTACCAAAGCAACACGGGACTGTCTCTGCTGAGCTAATAATTGAGTCGCAAAGCTATTAATTAAACTAGAAGACGAGATGGTCAGAGCCGTAGGGGATCCGTCCTGTCTCGCAGACCTAGTAGCTTTTGCCTCTGTATAGGTAGGGCTAACTAGTACAGTGAAAGCCAAACTAAAAGAGAGCTTTGCAGTAGTAGACAATTTCATCATAAGAATGCTGTAAGAGATATCATGTCTCTCTGTAGGTCCATTCAGTCGTGTTGTGACTATTCTAGGAAATGCTAAAGATTTTTCAGATAAGAAGAGCCACTACTAAGTTCCTTTGAGACTTAAACACAGGTATGCCTGATTGGCTGACAAAAGTTTAATCAGGAACAAACTTAACGGTAATCACGCTGAAATCGAGCAAGCGCCCGGACTTCTTGTTGTGTTGTGGCCTAGAAGCCATCGCCGGTTGCGGATCAATGTGAGAGGTAAAACAAGCCTGTTTAATCACCTGCCAACCGTTGAGCAGAGCCGCCTTAGTCCACTCCAATCCGATGCGAAAGTAGCTGTTGCCTCTATCCCAGTGTGTGTCAATCCATCGCCTACGGCCTGATTGCACAACCGCTACGCCTTGAGCCGTGACGTAAAGCGTGGCTACTGCCAGAATAAACCATAAGCGAGAGAGGTCAGTGAGGCCTCGAATCTCAGAGCGTTGTAGATTCCAACCGGCGGACTGGTCGTCTAAAAATCCTTCCTCGATATCGAAGCGCAAGGCATATTCCATAAAGGTTTGCGGGCTAGTGGGCTGGTCGCTGACGACGGCCCAAAGTTCACCATTGATGTTGTTGCGCCCGATGATGACATGCACTGGGCCGTACTGTTCGTGACGATGGAGTCTGATGTGGTGGAAACATAGTGCCCGACCTCGTTCTAGGTGAAACGATTTAGGTTGACACCAGCCGGAACCGGGTCGCCAAATCCAGGTGTCACTTTTGATACGGATGCGGTAGTGCCAGCCGAGTTGTTTTATCAGCGTCATCGCACGGGTATGCACAAAGCCTCGGTCGGCCAACAGAATCATGTTTGCGTTTGAAGGCAAGTATTGCGTAGACTGCCTGAGCAGTTCTTCATAGGCTTCAAACGCAACAGAGGCACTGTTGTGTTCTAGAACTCGCCAAGCCAGAGGAATGGAGCGGCCTCGATACACCACGGCTAGCCGAATTAAGCAGTACTGCTCCCAAAACAGCGAGGTGTCTAAACAAAGATAAAGGCACTCGGCTTCCCAGGTCGCCAAGGCCGCTTGAATCAGCGGTTTGTACAATCGGTGGATGTTGATGCGGCTATTGCCTAACCAGCGACGCACCCGTCTTTGTTTACTCTGGGCGTAGAGACCGCGACAGGGCAAGTAGGTTGTCCACTTTGTCAGGCTGACGCTGCCGGTTTGAATCAGCGCAAACACCATCCAACAGCAGGTCGTTAGATGCGATAGATGTGCCCAGGGGCAATCTTGACCCAGCCAGGCTTTCAAGGCATCGTAGAGGCGGGAGTTTTTTTCACAGCGTTCCTTTGGTTTTGAGTTGCATCTAAATCTTAGAACGCTGGCTCCCCCTCGCAACCTTTGCGGCTCTCAAGTCCCTGTATGACAGCGATTCAACCTGGCTATTGCATCTTTTGTCAGCCAATCAGCAGGTATGCATAGAGATAGCGAACAATTTTAAGGCTGTGATCCGTTGTTGTATCCTACCTCGATCGACACGCATGGTACCAGGACTCGCGTTCACGAACATCGGGGTATGCTTCTATCGCAGCTGCTTCGTCACTTATAAAAATTGATAGGTAGTTTGGGGTCGTACCTTGAGGTCGAGTCAGACTCAGCAAATTTAAGGAGAAGCTCTGTTCTGTTGTAGACTGAGCGAGCAAGGTGTACAGTTCTCTAGCCGCTGAGTCCTCGTACGGCTCATAGCGAATTTCTGACCAAGAGCATATTCCTAGCTCCCTTGCCTTACCCAACGAATACGGTTTAATCTCTACAGATTCGAGACCAGAGGCAAGTAAGTTTTCTTGTATAGATAAAGCTCGTCTTCGTAGATCTGGTCTACTAGAAGAGAAAAATATGTCGATGTTGTAGCCGATTAGTGAACTGATACGTGAGTTCACAGGAAGTGGCTGAGTTTGTGGCAGGGAAGAAGTAGGTGCCGTTGATAGGGAGGAGCTTGAGGATGTAGAGGTAGGCTCCTCACGAGAAAGGGTAGAAGGTTCTGGTAATGTATCACTATTCAACACTGGGTTTAGTGAGAAGAAGCCAACTAGCGACTCCTGATACCAAGGAATTTGTTTTCTTTCTGTTTCTTGTAAAACGTCAGCACGAACTGACCTTAGAACAGTGCTTATGTCAACGCCTTCTCTATCTATATGCTGTAGCAGGCTTGCTGTATACGGAGAATTTCGTCCTACACCATCAGAAGCGACATTACCAGGACTTGTTGCAAAAGAAATTACTGTTCCCTCTGGCGGAACCTGTGCCGCTAGTCCTCTTGATGAAGATAGATTGCGATCGCGCGGTCGCCAGCGTCGGTAAAAGGGATTGTCTCGACAAGCATCGATTAGAATGAGATTGACTCGTGACTCTGACTCCTCCATCACATTCAAGACTTTTCCCAGGGCCAAAGCGTCATAGCGTACGTCATTTTGACTAGCCAAACGTGCGTTTAGAGGGATTAAGTAGTTTTCTCCATTCACTTGAACACCATGACCAGCATAGTAGAAAGCTCCAATGCTTCCTTCTCGCAGCTGTCGGCTGAAGATTTCCAAAGCATCTTCCATATCTTTTAAGTCTTTATTCAGCAGCAGAGTAACCTCAAATCCTAACGCACGCAACGCTTCTGCTATGTCCGTAGCATCGTTTACCGGATTAGCCAAAAAATCGTCTGCATAGTTGGCATTACCAATCACTAACGCAACGCGAGACTGCGTCTGCTGCGCTAATAGTCGGGTCACGGTGGAGCTATCCATCAGATCATGTACTGAGCTATTCACAGGCTCAAAAGTACTACTTTGTTCAGATGCTATGGTAGCCTCAGCCGCCGGAATAGACAGAGTGGTCAAGATAGTGGCTAACAAACTTGAGTACATTCTTCTACTGATAAAAGAATTATTCATATTCAAACTAAATTATGTCTGTCTCAACAAGTCATTATCTTCTTAAAGACTTAACTCTAATGTGCATATTCTCTGGGTCTGATGGCTTAGATACTATACGAACCAGCGCATAGACTAGCTCAGAGTTCCTAGTCAATCGAGCAAGTTCGCTAGCTGTCAACACCCCTTGCAAATCGAGAGTAGCCAAACTCGAAGTCCCATTCCAGGTTAGAGCGGTAGTTGGTACGTCTTCCAAAGGTATGGACAACCCGCGAATCGTATAAGCCTCTCTATCTCCATCAAGATTACGAATCCAGGCTGTACCATACAGGTCAACCCGACTCACTTGAGAGCGTGGTATATCTATCGACTGTCCGCCAGCGGCTAAGACTAAGCTCTCCGAGCTAATCGAGGCTAGGTTACCTGTATAAGACCCTCCCGTAGACATCGTAACCTTTGCAGACTCAGGTAAAACTACCTGTAGTTTGGTAGAGGTTTGTATGAGGTCGTTTTCTTTTCCTTGTCTGCTATCAAAGTCGGATATCGCGTAGTCCTCTGCGCTGACTCCGTACATTGGGACGATTATAGCGGCGGTCAAAACTATTAATCGGTGAAGCAGTTTTCTCATGTAAGGGCGGCTTGAGCGCATAAAACCGACTTCTATATGATAGACAAACACTACAAAGCATTTTCCGATAGTTTTCATCAAACTATTAAGAATGCTTGCTATAGAAGAGGTGATTAAACTTTGTGTCTGACGATACTTCTCCTACCCCTAGCACCGGATTTTCTCCATTTAGTAAGCTACTAAGTGTGCTAGGACTTCTAGCGATAGCTCTCTACTTCACTGGATGGGTCTACCGTTGGGCTTACTTCAGTTTTTTTGAAATCAACCTCACATCTTTTGATCTGCCTCGCGAGTCATTCTTCTTAGCTGCTTTCCAGGTTTTCTTCGGGCATCCCTTCGCAATCATTAGAGCTGCTGTAGTGATTATCGCCTCTATCATGGTTGGGATTGCTGTTATATGGCTGCGTCAACGACTCGCATCTCAACTTCCCCGTAGAGCTGCTCGTTTGGTACGGCTGATTCCAACAGCTCCATCCAGTTTTTTGACAGCTATAGTTGACGAGATCATCATTGCCTTAGTGTGCTTATCAGCTCTTTTCTGGTTAGCTCAGTGGCAGGCCAATGCTGATGCTTGGAAAGATGCTGTCAACGAAACCTCCTCTTTACCGATAGTCACTGTAGTGTTCGACAGGGAATCGGCGGTCTTGGGTCGTCGATTAGATGACCCGTTCACCAACCCAGAAGGTATAAGACTAATTGGTGATGCAAATTTGTACAATCGGCTTCTAGGTCAGGAATTAACTAATACTGAAGATCCCAATCAGCCTAGGGTATGGCGGTTACTACTGAGTAAAAGCGGTGCTCTGTACATTTTCCCTGCACTTCCTAGCAAAGATAGATTTCTTCGTCTCCCAGTTCTAATCGTTCAGTCGAGTAATAGTAAGCTCACCATCTTAAGCCCTGACGTCTCAGAATAGGGAAACGATGCGTATCAACACAGAAAAATCAAGACCTTATACACAGCAGTAAGGACTCTCCCTACTATGGATGTTTACCCTACATCTTCTCTATACATAAACTGCTGTCAAGAATAATTTCTCGGTTATGGTTCCATACCTCGAGCTTGCTTCTTCTGCCGCCGTCTTGTACGCTCCTGACACCCAATTGACTTTGTCTTCTTCTCAGCTGACGGTGCTGTCGTTCGCTCTTCCTCTAATTGAGTTTGGCGTACCTGGCCATCTGTCGGACGCTGAATTTCTTCTAGCTGAGCTAGCAACTCGTCTATCTTTGTACTGACTTCCTCTGCCGTTACTGGTGGTGTGTCTGTCGTCGCAGGAACTTTCTCTATCGCTGCGGCTAGTTCTTCAATCGTTGGCAAACTTTCTGAAAATACTTCCTCTCTATGCCTAACGGGTACCTCACCGAGGCGACGGACAAGATCTAGATCAATAATCGGTACTAATGATTCATCTGACTGCTGACTATCTTCTACTGAAAATGACTCATCAGATGAGGTATGAGTTAGCTGCGCTGCTTCGATTTTTGACTCGCTCGGAAAGACAAGTTCGGGCAAGACATACGGCTCAGACGTAACCTGCTCTGCTTCGATCTCTACCTGTAGCTTTTCATGTTGCGCTCCTCGCCGTTCGATGTCGCGGTTCACCTTGCTAATGCGTCGTGACTCATCACCGACTCGCGTACGTACGCCTCGCGCTTCCATCTCTAGTACCTTCGCGCCCAGATGTATCTGCGGCTCTCTTTCTACGCCCTGTTCTTTCAAACTGCGGTGGTCGATTCTCTCTGTATGGCCTGCTCGCTCTAGCGCCTGGTTAGCATACTCGGCCCAGCGCTCTCGATAGTCCTTTATCGCGTCTCGTCGGTTCCATTCGCGTTTCTTTTTACCAAAGCCATCCTCATTCACTGAGCGCATCGTCAGCATGATATGCACGTGCGGGTTGTGACTGTCGAAGTCGTGATAGCCGATGTCCGCTATCATCCCTTGCCCGGTGAATTCACCTCGCACATACTCACGGGTCAGCGCTTGCTTTTGCTCATGGGTGAGTTCGGCGGGTAAGGCTATCATCACCTCTCTCGATAGCTGGGCGTCCTTTCTCTTTTCGACTCGCTCGACTTCATTCCATAGCGTCATCCGGTTGGCCAGTCGCTCCGGTGCTCCTTCGGGTAACAGGATCTCACTGTCATAGATATCGCTTTTGCCTGTGTAGTCATGCACTCTTCCTGTCCGCTCGTCTTTAACTTCTTCTCCTGAGCGATAGGCAGCCGCAGCCGTCGCGCTTCGCCCAGCGCTGCGACCGATTACCTGCATTCGCATACTGTAGATGGCCATAATCTGCGGGTGCGTCTTCCCCAAGGGGCCTAGGGGCCTCGCCCCAGCGCACGCATCACAACGTGATGTATAAGTGCGCCCTTCTGTTCTGGGAGAACTACGGGATGGTCGCTGACTGGGACAACCTAGGAGCTGTTCTCCCAGAACGGGCCGTGCTTGCACGGGCAGGGTCAGAAGATGAAGGGAACCGGCGGAGCGGGTCATCTCCTGATGACCATTTCAGGATATCTGGACTTACTTAGTACGAATGTTTCTTTTTCTAAAGTGACTGTTTCTCCTGCTCTGGTTCGTCGTTACGCTGAGTTGTGATTTATGTCACTGCTTTGCTTTTAGGATACGGATGATGACAACTAAGCTTGAACGCTTGCTGGAGAAGGAGGCGCAACTCAAGGCCCAGATTCAGCAGGCCAAGGCGGCTGAACGCACCCTAGAAAAGAAAAGAGATACTCGCCGTAAGATTCTCGTCGGCGCGGCGGTCATGGCTCGGGTCGAGAACGGTAAGTGGCCTAAAGAAGATTTGCTGTCGATGATGGATGGCTTTTTGTCTCGTCCGAATGAACGGGAGCTGTTTGGGCTGGCGGTAGATGAGAAAGATGCTGCTGTGAATGGCGCAGCGTCTTCTCAGAAGAAGGCAGTTGCAGGCAGTAAGGCTACTGCTAGTCAGAAGGCGGTGAAGAAGAAGAGGACGGTTAAGCCTTTGCCTGAGCCGAACACTGATGACGATATCGACAATCCTTATGGTCTGTAGGGTTGAGTAGCAATGTCTGATATCCACTTCATCAATGGTGAAAAGGGCGGCGTCGGTAAGTCGTTTGTTTGCCGAACGGCGATTGCCTATCACCTCAAGCATCAGCTCGACTTCGTTGCCTTTGAGACCGATAGAACTAATGCCGATGTGCTGCGTATCTATGGTGAGATGGCGGGCGTTAGACAGGCGATCTTTTCTGAAGGTGAGGAGTTCGATGCGGCGGCGAATGCCATCTTCAATACGGCGCTCTCTGGTCAGCGGGTACTGGTCAACTTACCGGCGCATGTGCTGCCTGCACTTTCGCTGTGGTTCGAGGATAACGAGATCTTCGAGATGGCCGATGAGGGCGGTGTGACTCTCTACAACTGGTTTGTCTCTGACGGTGAGCTAGATTCGCTCTTACTGTTTGAGAAGACGTTGGATAACTTTGAGGACAACCTCAACCATGTCTTTGTGGCTAACCGAGGCAAGACCAAGAAGTGGGAGCTGCTGACGAAGAACAAGCCGCTGATGGATCGGATGCATCAGTTGGGGGTGACGGTGATTCGGTTTCCTAAGTTCATTGGCAGTGATGACTGCAAGCGTATTAGTCAGCTCTCGCTACCGTTTGAGGCGGTCGCTGAGCATCAGGCGTTCGATGCTTTCGGGCGCAAGCACGTCAGGTCTTTTCTGAGGAAGGCGTTTGCTCAGTTCGATGAATCGGGGGTCTTCGACGATGAGTAAACGCAATGGCGCTTCGTCTCGTCAGTCGCGCTCGTATGAGGAGCTGCTTAGGGATGACCCCGATAAGATTACGCTACTTGACCGGGCGCTTGAGGGGGCGAGCGATCAGCAAAAGGCTCGGGTCAGAGGCGTGCTGCGTCGGCTAGAGATTGAGGACGATGATGAGTTCTATATCATCATCACGGCGATCGGTTATCTGATGGTGCTCGTGGAGGATGCGCCTGAGAATTGGCGCGGTTTATTTGATGACTTTGAGGAGAAGTTGGACGCATGGTCTCAGCAGAACGTCAGAACGCTGGAGGCGATCTATCAGCAGGCGGACAACACCGACCGCATGGCCAAATGCTTTCGGCGGCTAGCAGACTCAACGACGCAATTGAGCAGCGAAACCAAAGCGTCGCTGACTCGCTTGACCAAGTTGAACGGCTCCTTGGACAGCTTGACGGGCAAGTTGAACCGGGCCGAGAGCCACAGCCAGCAGTTGGCTCAGATGTTGCAAAAGAGTCAGCTACAGCTAGAACGGTTGGAAAGGCGCGTGACTTGGACTTCGAGCTTTAGTTTGGCGGCGCTAGTGGTGCTGATTGTTGGGGGTGGTTTTAGCTATCTACGATTGGCGCATACGTCGGAACGCGCTCAGTGGCTTTTGGAAAAGGCGAATCGAGCTGAGTGCTTGTCTGGCATCAAGCCATCAAGCGATTCGCAGTGTCAGTAGGACAGTGCGGTCTAGGTAGATGTCGGAGAGGCGAATCGCAAAGAGCGTGTCATCGGGATTAAGCCATCTGATGATCCGCAGGGCCGACAGCACCGGTAGTCAAAAGATCAGCCTCAAAGAGCAGGTCTAACAACCCAATCAAGCACCAGGTGGAAGCAGTTTCGTGATCTCTTCCAGCTTCGGCAATAGATATTCATCGGCGTCGGCAACAAGCCCTAGCAATCCGCCAAACTTCAGCATCAAGCCTAGAAATTTTCGCCATTCAGTTTGCCTTTTGGCTTGAGGACTCAGTCCCATTGACTTCAACAAGGTTGCACCGATGTTGGCATTTATAACAAGGCGCAAACCCTCGCTACCTGAAACGCTGTAGTGGCGGATCGCCCTAACAACATCTTCTAAGTGAACTATGAGGTAGGACTTTAGATCTTCTTCTAAGTCGCTATTCAATACATCGTCGAGTAACGCTTTAGTTAAGTTCAGCAACTCAGTCAGATGTTCCTGACTCAGCGCTGCCTGTTTGACATCTCGGTCGATCGCATCAGCGGTCATAGATAACATCGCCATCATCGGTTTGCTCTGGAGGGTATTGCCTAAATTCCCCCATTGCGGACTGAAGAAGCCATACTTGCTGATTGTCGAACTCACAAAGTCGAGTGCCTGTAGGTATGGACTGTGATCATCGACGGGTAGCTGTTCTATTACTCGTCGGCTCTGTCTCAACAGGACATAAAATGCTTCTGCGTAGCCTGTTAATGCTGAATGGTCGTTCTTACGAATCTTGAAAGTCGATGCCCAGATATCACTGCTGGCTACTGTCCGATCCCTATGTGCGCTGGCAATTTCACAAGCTTTGGTAATGATCTGATGTAGACGTCTGACAGGATTATCGTGTGACATTCAGATAGATGAGAAAGAACATTTGCCCTAATCTATCGAAAGAAATACTATTTGAGGCTCGCAACGCGCGAGTTTGTTGCAGTCCTTTTCCAGTGAGGATATTGTCTCTTGCGTTAGGGATAGGAGCGGAATTGAGCACGGTTCTGAAGCCTTAGTTGAGCTTGGCGGCGGGGGGTTCGCAGCGAAGCGGAGAAACACCAGCCGCTTAGCGAACCTGGCTGAATGGCCTGCTCGATTGGTAGCGGATAGCCCGACCCGAAGGGGAACGCCCAACCCATCACGACTAAAACAGCTCAAGCTAGCTGCCATAGAGAGATGACTAGCAGCCGTACCAATCGTCGAAAAATCAGCCCTAGAAGAGCGACAGCCTCACCCATCAGACCAGTCATGACCAAGCAATGAGAAAGGGAAGCAGCGTAGTCGCTGCTTCCCTTTTCTGCTGTGGTTCACTTGTGGTCATTCCTGTGGTTCGTGGTTGTGGTCATCGCTGTAACCCTTATGTGGTCGTTGACCACAGCCTAACCACAGGGGTTTGTGGTCAACCACGAACCACAACCACAAGGGCCACAATCGTCAATCAAAGAGGTGATCGCTCATAGCTGTCGCCATCAATACGGGTGAGTAACTCGTACTCCACCAGCGTCTCGAAGATAGCTCTGAGGTCGTCTTCGCTGGCAAACAGCGGGCGTAGCTTCTTGTTCGCCCGTGCTTCTCTTGGAGTGAACTGCGTCTTACTGGTCACCTCGATCCACTCCATCACGGCGACCAGTCCGGGAATGGAGCTGTGCTGCTTGCATAGCTCCCACTGACTCGGCGCGGCGAGCGGCTCAACGGATGCAATCGGCGCGGTGGTCTCTGGGCAACCCCAGTTGCTAGGACTGGGCAGATCCGCATCGCAGTAACCAGGGCCAAGCTGGCCACCGGTCGCCATTCGGGGTTGACCAACTCTGAGAGTGAACGGCGATGGGTCGGGATAGCGCAGTAGGAATGTGTCTCTGCCTCGTAGCGAGATTTGCGCTAAACCCTGTTCTAGAATCTCTATCTTCAGCTCGCCCTGCGCTCGCATCTTCGCGGTGCCTTTCGCACCGCCTCTAGCCGTGTTCGTATCGCCATGCGCTACGGAGAAGGTTTGATAGCCCACCTTGCGAATGTCTGAGAGCGTCTCTTTGAGGAACTTACCCGCACCATCTACCTTATCCACCCAGTTGGTCTGCTCTTCTAGCACCAGCGCGACCGGCGCGGGCTTGTATCCAGCAAAGGTCGCTCGCTGCTGATAGCGTTCTTTCACGTCAGCGCTGAGGTTGGCCAACGCTTCACTGACGGCGGCGTAGTCCATGCCCGCACCAATCACGAGACACCCTGGCCATGCACCGGCCTGGTAGTGCGGATCGAGAACAATCTTGTCGCCTCTGAGTAGGCTCAGTAGGTATTCGATTAGCGTTGTTTTGCCTAAGCCCTGTGCGCCAATCACCGCGATCGCAGGATACGTATCTTGATCCTTCACCAACCCAAACACCGCCTGCCAGTCGGTGCGAACGCGATCGCCTACTGTCGTTTCATTAGGTGTATCAAATAAAGGGTCGGGTACTGCGGGCGCGATCACCTGACTGCTCGTCATCACATCAGGCGCGATCGCTTCGACTTCGACCGCGATCGCCTTCAGCTCATCGGACGCGATCAGCCCTGCTGCATGTTCCTGCTGTGCCCGTTGCCATTCACTCTCTATCGCTGCTCGCTGCTTCGCTTCTAGCTTCGTCGTATCGCCCTGTAGTAGCGCTCGCACATCGGGAGCTAGCTTTAGTGCGACTACTGGATTGCTGATCTGCTCATCTGAGATGGCATACTCCGAGGCTCTCACCGCACTATCGACAATGGCCGCAAAGCTGATGCCCTCCTGCGCGTTCTCAGCGGCAGCAATCAACAGATCAGCAGTGTGGGTCAGCAGGTAGTTAATCCGGCGTTCGCGCTGCGGTAGCCAATCAGTCGGGATGATCTCTACCGGCTCGGGTGCTATCGGGGCACCGCTGGCCATCAGCTGCGAGACCAGAACGCCGGGCACATAGGCAAACTGTTCAGCACTCACGGGCACACCCGGTAGCGGTAGGAAGTAGCCTAGCCGCTGCGATTGCAGTAGCTGCGAGATGCCGTAGAGCGTGGCACCGGCAGCACCGGCTATCAGCGCCACTTCTACAGCCAAGGGGGCGACCAGGACGGCACCGGCAGCGCAGCAGAGACCACCGGCTTGAGTCAGGGTGAACAGGGCTTTGTGCATCCCGCTAGCGGTGTCGATGTCGGCTAGCTTGTGTGAGATGGCGGCGTTAAGGGATTCTCTAGTGAAGGCCATGGGAAGAGATAGGGGATAGGGGATAGGGGATAGGGTCGTTGTAGTAGCAACGGTTTAGAGGTCGGGATCTATCTTCTGAGCGCTAAAGTCTGCGATCGCCCAGCACAACTCGGCCATGAACGTAGAAGCCAAACCGTAGATCCAGCGGGCAGTCTGGCCGAAGTTCGTACCGTCTAGGGCACCGTTGGCGACGAAGAACTCCCAGCCCCATCCGGCCAGCGCGACTAGGAACATGCCCCAGATAGCGGTGCGTCCGTAGTTGTTGGCTTTTCGCACTTCGCGTCTAGCCGGGGAGATTGCTTTCGGGTTCAGCTCTATCTTCGATATCCGGTTCAACCGGGCGGCGTACTCGCGCTGTTTGCCTAGCGGTACGGCGCGGGTGAAGAGTCCCTGTGTCGATGAGATCAGGATGGAGCCAAAGGCACCGACCCACCAGGCTAGGGCGAGTGTTGCAGAATTCCATACGGTGGGGCGCGTTGCGGGGTTCCATTGCGGACTAGCACCATTGGTGAACGGTAGGTCAGGTATCACCAAGCCAACTAACCACATGGCAAAGTTCACGACTTTGCTTAGCCACAGCAGCAGCGGTGGGAATAGGGCCATCGGACGGAAAGCAATCTCATCACGGCCTAAAGGGATGACAGTGGTGATGGTAGTCGCGTCTGGCTGCCAAGTCTGAAAACCAACGAAGTAGCTGTTGGCGCTGATCACTAGGCCGACTAAGGCGAGGCTGAGCCATAGGGCGACGGCGGGCGACATCTGTAGCCGAGGACTGGCAGCGCTGTTCTTGATGTCGGTGATGCGCCGTAGCAGGTCGCTGAAGCGCGGTAGGGCGTAGAGTACCAGTTCAATGAAGCTGTCTTGCGCCGGGGTGACCTGGGTCGGTGCTGGTGGGGTGCGGCGTGGCGGTGTCTTACGGGTGGTAGCGGCCATGATGTTCTTCCGTTTTGTTGTTGTTTGTTGTTCTGACTATTGCTTTGGAGCTAGTAGCCCAGACAGAGCGGCGCGTCTACGTTCTGAACAAAGCCGTTCGGCCCCATCGTGCCAATACAGACGGCAGTGTCGAGCTGCGGGCCGAGTAGGACGGGTACTTCGATTGCTCTGACACCTTTGACCTCATAGGTGACGCCGGGACTGTAGGCGGCATCGGTCACCCAGACCGGCGCGGCGTAGCCCCGTTTGAGCTGAGCGCGGCGCTGGCGCAGTTCGGCACGGCGGGCTAGCTGGGCTAGCCGGTCGCTCTGCGCTAGGCGGGTCTTGGCATCCTGCATGTAGACGGTGATGGCGGAACCACCGAGGCCAATGCCAACCAGCAGCGCAGTGGCTGAAAGGCCGAGGAACAGCGCGGCGAGCGACTGCGGTGGTTTGGCGCTCGGTAGGGTGGGCAGTGACGGGGGAGCGGATAGAACGGGTGGTGCGGTGGAGTCTTCCATAGGGATGTTGGGGCGATCTCTTTGTGGATCGCCTTTGTGAAAGGAATAGTAGGCAGTGCCAGTAGGATCTAGGCGTTGCTCGGCCAGTACTGCTCTGGCATCGGCTGCGTGCGGAAGGCCATCTCGTAGCGGGCTTGCTCTCGCCTGCCTTCGGGTAGGACTGCAACAGAAGACTCAATGGACTGCTGGTCTGATAGCCATAGCCGACTCCACTGTTCTTCGTACTCGGCGGCTTTGAGTTGGGCAATGGTCTCAGTGACTGCCGTTTCGTTCTCAGCAATCACCGTGTGGATTGGCAGTCCTAGTTCGTAGACCAGCGTGATGGCTGCCTCGGGGCTGTAGCCGCGTTCCATGTGCAGGCAGAACAGGCAGTCAGCGGCGGCGGTGCGGGCGTCGAAGTAGCCTCTATCTGAGGTCAGGTGGGCAAAGTCATCGTCACGGTGCCACCACTGCGCTGATTCGTTCGGCTCTTGGCACAGTCCCTGCCAGTACACGCCGGGCTGGTTCTCGTACTGGTAGAGGGCAAAGTGAACGCCGCTTTGATACGGACTACTCTCATCGAGTTCAAACGCACTCAGCGCGGCGGCGGGCGGTAGTTCGATTGAGCCCTCTTCTTCTGTACCGGAGTTGTAGAGGCTGCTCAGGTAGTCAATAGCGTCGGCACTGGCTTCTGCTTTGGTATCAAAGCCGTCTTCTGAGCAGTAGTCGTCGCCAAACTGGGGGCCGCAGCTGTACCAGTGCCAGTAGCCGTATAGCTCATGTAGGGTGAAGTCGTTGTTCTCGGTCGCCTGGTAGGGCGCTAGGCAACTTTCGCTAGGTGTCATAATTGTTCTGTTCCGTGGTTTGATTCGTTGTGGTTTCGGGCGATGGACGTTGGGCGAGCCCGTTGTTGTCGCAACGGCTCGCTTTTTACTGGGTTGAAATTCTGTTGTTTCTTCTACCAGTCGTCTGAGTTGTTCTCTAGTCCGCCTATCGTCGGGGCAGGTGTAGTGCTCGCAGCAGGCGGTGTAACAGTCACAGACGGCGGCTTGGGTGGATGAATAGAGACCGATGAGCGCTGTAGCAGTTCGTAGCTCAGCAGCAGCCGTCCTAGCGCTTGCATAGGGGAAGGAGCGATCTCTGTGAGGGCAGAAAGCACCGCTTTCTGTTCCTGCCACTCTTGAACAATGCGAGCGAGCAGCTCGGTGTTACTTTCCGCCCCTTGTCTGAGTGCTTCCCACTCTGCCTGCTCGACGCGGGCGCGGATCTGCACTCGCACTAGCGCACTCCTTTAAGCAGCTCGGCTGAGACTTCAGCTAGCGCTTCTAGGTTTGCCCACTGCGGATGCTTCAGCGCTTTACCGCCTACTACCTGCTCAATACCAGGCAGCTTCGCACCACCGCCTAAGATGAAGCGCGGGGCGCTGTCGCCGCCGATGAACGCGAGCGCTTCGGCCAAACTCGCAGATAGGTCACCTGCAATCTGCTCAGATATCTCTGAGCCATGCTTTTGGTCTAGCAGGTAGTTAATCACCTGCTGCGGGCTGGGCGTTTTGAGCTGGGCAGCGAGTGACTCCCGGCTGACAATACGGTCAGCAATGCCGTAGACGCCGCACTCATCGAACGGGCGACGATTGAGGATACGACCTGATGCCGATACTTGAGTGACTAGAACGGTACGGTTGCCGATGTCGATTAGGTAGGCGGATTCACCTTTGAGCTTAGAGCGCACGGCGGCAAAGGCTTGATAGCCTTCTAGCTGCGGGGTGGCGCTATGGATATGAATGGCAAAGCGCTGCGGTTTGCTGCCAATCACTTCCGCGTCAGCAGGCACTTCAACTGGATGGCGTCCGATGATTTGGGAGACGATAGCGGGGCCATAGCTTTTGACTGAGGGGGAGGTGAAGATTGCATCGGCGTGGATGTCTTCGGTGGTGCCGAACATCTGACGCAGGGCATGGAAGAGGAGCAGACGAGCGTTCTTCACTTTGCCGTCGGCGCTTTGGCCAGTGCGGGTGCAGGCGATAGTGGCGGCTGACTTACCAACTAGGTAGGGTTGGAGGCCATCAGCGGTGAGGACAGCAAGGCAGTCACTGTTGGCAGTAGGGGCCGTTGCAACGTGAGAAGGGAAGCGGCAGCGGACGAACTTATCGGTGCCGTTCATTTTGCCGAGTGCTTTAACATCACCATTGCCGAGGTCAATCAGGACAAGGGCTCTAGCGGTTGGAGTGGTGCAGTTTTTGACCTGTTTTACTTTGAGGGCTGAAATCATAGAATCACCTAAAAGGGTTGTGGCTACTGGAGTTGCTCAGTTGTGTCTCAATCTCATTGAAACTGAGCCAAAGGAGGCAAGCAGAGGACAAGACGTTAACGAGCGTTAAGTATCCTGTCCGCCGCTACACAGCCAACATTAACTCAGTTTTTAGACAAAACGCAGACAAAACGCAGACAATAAGCAGCTTGAATGGAGTAATTCGCTGACGATACGCATATCTTATTTGTCGCCGCTGCGTCAGTGTTTAGCAGCTAAGCTGTCTGTTTAATGCCTTTTTCGGCTAATCTTGGGGAGCAAAGATCGTGAAAGCGTCCATGAAGGTTCCAAAGAATCGACAAACTAGAGCAGCCGACGACGTGTGGATGGCTAGCGAAGCTGTTGCTCGTTGGTTTGGAATGACAACTGCAAGGGAGGGGCTAGAAATGGCGGTTCGTGATTACGCCTCTCAACTAGCCAAGACAGATACCACCTTTGCTCAGATTTGGGAGAAAGTTAAAGAGGAGGGTGTTGAAACCAAAAACTGACTGTTTAAAACCGCGAAACGACCTGAACCAAAAGGTTTAGGTCGTTTGTTGGCAAGCTAATCCTGAAGCCTTCAAAATCGAATAACTGTGTCTTCTTGGCGGGAGGTAACAGTTGTTGATTTTTCACCGAAGAGCAACAGGGCTCAAGCTCCCATTCGGGGGCGCATGAACCACTATGTTACCCGATTTTCTTGGGCTGCGTCAGCAGTCCAGCTATAGAGTTGATCTATGTTCTATGGAACACAGATCAGACAAGCCTTTCAGACATCTAAAAAGTTTCCAACAATTTGCTCAAAACTGCGATCACGCTGTTCTCTTAGAAAACTTTCCTACTCTACTTCCGTTAAACGACGCAGTCTTTCCTACCTGCCATCACACCAGCGACAGCCCTCCAGCACCGAGTCCCGACTGCTCACCCACCCCGGCCTACGTTCAAGAATGGCAAGCTAGCCACGTAGAGCCAGCCATCATCCGCGCCAACGTCCGCTACGCCGAAGATGACGCCGCCGTAGAGCTGCTCACCCGCCACGCCATCGAGCAGATGGGCGGTCACGCCGCTCAATACGCCACCACCGCCGTCATCAAACTACGCCAGCGCTACCACCACGCCCTAGCAGGCGGCTGGTGGGTCAGCGGCCTAGATCCGTTGAACGACTGGGCACCGATGGACTGGGGCCAGTTCAAACCCGAGAAGCCCCGTCAGCGCTGGAACGACCCCGAGAAGGTCATCAAGTACGAAGTCCCCGCCCAGCAAAGCACCCGCGCCCTCTTCCTAGACGGCAGCGAGATCAACTGGGCAGATGTCCAAACCGACATCACCATTCCCAGACTGTGGACAGAAGGAGCCAAGAAAGCAGGCGCTGCCCTCACACAAGGCTACGCCGCCATCGCCCTACCCGGTGTCTACAGCGGCTATCGCTCCAAAGATAAGCTCGGTAACCCCATCACACCACATCTGATTGCCGATGTCCTCGCCATCGCCCAACCCGGCAGCATCCACTATCTCGCCTTCGACCAGGACGAGAAACCCACCACTCGCCGTAACGTCGCGATCGCCCTCAGCCGCTTCAGCCAACTGCTGATCAGTGCAGGCGCTCACGTCCGCATCGTCCGCTGGAGTCCCAAACAGGGCAAAGGCATCGATGACCTAATCGCCAACCACGGCCCCGACGCCTTCCATACAGCCGTCGAGAAAGCGCTCACCTTCGAGGAATGGCAACTCTGGAACGCCCTCGATAACCGGCTAACTGTGACGCCGACCCTCAAACTAAAAACCCATGACCTGACAGTCCTCAGCCCCGAGTCCGTCCCTGATACCGGCATCATCGCCCTCGCCGCCGCCAAAGGCACCGGCAAAACCAACCTGATCAACGGTCTTGTTGCTGACCAGCCCAAAACTCTGCTCGCAGGCCATCGCATCAGCCTGATGCGTCACCTATGCGAACGCTGCGGCATCCACTATCGCGGCGACCTCGACCGGCAAGGCGGACGCTTCCTCACCGACAGCGCCTACACCCTGCGCGTTGGTACCTGCGTCGATAGCCTGCTCGCCATCGACCCCGATAGCTTCAAAGACTGTGACCTGGTACTCGATGAAGTCTGTCAGGTACTCAGACACCTGCTCACCTCCAGTACCTGCAACCAGCAGGGCAAACGCCCCGTCCTGCTAATGCGCTTTCGGCAGCTAATCAGAACCGCCAAGCGCGTCATCCTGGCCGACGCCGATCTAGACGACAGCGCCCTGCGCTACATCCAGCTGCTGCGCGGTGACGTAGACACGACTAAACCGTTCCTGATCCGCAACGACTACCAGGCCCCCGGCTATCCCGTCCGCTTCATCCAAGCGCCCGATAGCAGCGCCATCACCGGCGAACTGCTGCGCGATCTCAAAGACGGCCTGCGGCTCTACATCGCCACCGACTCCAAACGCGGTAGTAAGCGTATCCATCGCCTGATCAATGAACTTCAAAGCCAGCTACCCAACCTGCTGATCAACTCCGATACCAGCGGCGGCGAGACCGAACGCGCCTTCATGGAGAACCCAGACCAGCATCTGACCACAATCTCACTCCAGGCGGTCACTGCCTCCCCTAGTGCCGGTACGGGCCTTTCTATCGAAGGTGAGCACTTCGATAAGGTCTACGGCCTGTTCTACGGCGCTAGCTCTACCGATGCGGATATGGCTCAGGCACTCGGTAGAGTCAGAGCCCCGATACCGAGAGTGGTGTGGTGTGCCAAGTATGGCCGTAGCTTCTCCAAAGCAGGGCGTGAGACTAGCCCTAAGCAGCTCAGAAGCCTACTTAAACAGAAAACCCAGGCCAACACCCTGTTGATTCGCGCTAGCCTCTCTGAGGTCGGCTACAGCGGTCTGAGTAGCTACGACTGGGACAGCGACCCACATATTCACTACTGGTCGCAGATAGAAGCGCAGCGCAACCGTTCGATGTGGCATCTGAGGACAGCATTGAAAGTAAGACTGATGCACGAAGGTCATCAGGTAGAACCCGTAACCCTCGGCAAAGACCAGCAGGCCCATACCCTGCTCAAAGAAGCCAGGGACGATATGAAGGTAGAGCAGGCGATCTCGGTCGAAGCGGCGCACAACATCACGGCAGCAGAGGCTAAGCTACTCGACCAGATGGAGAGCTTAGAGCCCGAGCAGCAGCTGTCGTTGCAGAAGTACAAGCTAGCTGAGTTCTACTGTGTGCCGATTGAAGAGGTAGACGCCGATATGGTGTTTGCCGACAACCACGGCAGGCGGCGTGGGCAGTTGCTCAACCTAGAGCGGATGCTAGAGCCGGAGACGGCGACCGAGGCGGATGTCAGAGCGCTAGAACGACAGGGACAGTGGCAGCAGGGCTATACGCCTTGGGACTTATCGAATGCCACCCTGAAGCGTGAGATGAGAAAACGATTAGGTTTAGCGGCTTATCTGAAGCCGGGTAAGCAGTGGGACGGTGACTCACTGGCTGAGTTCAAGGCGACGGCGCTGAGGTATGCCCCGCAGATAAAGGCAGCGCTGAACTTCACGGTCAAGCCTGAAGTGAGTGCGGTACAGATTCTCAATCAGCTCTTAGAGCAAATGGGGCTGCTCTGCATTCAGTCTCGTTACAGAAGCAACGGTAAGCGAGTCAGAGTCTATCAGCTAGACCCGGTGTGCTATCAGCAGCAGCTAGCGATACTAGAGCGGCGTAAAGCTAGTCAAGAAAAGGCAACAGAAGAGGGGCCACCCCCGGCTACTAATCATTCAAGTAGGGGAGGGTGTCCCGTAGTTGAACACATACAAACAGGCAGATTAGAACAGTGGCGCTGGGGCACTTTGCCGAGTCCTTGGGTAATTCAAGCTGAGGTGGGTGAGCTGGTGACGATTCGAGATAGCAATGGGGAGACGTTCCTCGCTAGTCGGGCTGAGTTAGTGTCTTGGAATGACTGATAGCAAGTTAAGTTCGGCTGATCCAGCAGGCTCCTGATCCATCACCCTGCTCAGACTTGGGTGCAGTTGGCAGCCTTATCGAGTGAGGAATAGAATTATAGGGAGCTTCAACATCCATAGATGAGTAGGCCCAGGCTGATGATCTCAATTGCAACTAAGCGTCAACAGATTACCTTCAGCGAGTATCTATTGCGTCCCTATGACCGTAAGCGGACGGAATTAGTCAACGGAAGCATTATTGAGATGGCTGAGGCAAGTCCGCTGCATGTTTTGATTATTAAGCTGCTGCAACGCCTACTTGATGAGTACTTAGAAACATCTGGTTCAGACTTGGCAACTTATAGCGGCTGCGGTGTTGAAATACCTAGAGTAGATAGGGAGAGCAACACAAGAACACCTGACCTGGTGATCTGTCAGCAGCAGCAGTTCGAGGCGATGCTTGGGTTTACCAAGGCTATATTCTTACGAGGTAATCCACCCGCATTAGCCATTGAAGTCTCTAGCCCCAGCAATACTAGAACGGACACAGAAGATAAGCGTATAGAGTACGCGCTAGCAGGAGTATCCGAGTATTGGATTGTCAATCCTGTAGATGGCTACGTACTAACTCTGTCGCTCGCAGGCGAAAGCTATCAAGAGATAGGCACGTTCCATGGCGATGAAATAATCCGCTCACATCTACTGGCCAACTTCCATCCGACAGCCAGCGAACTGTTGAGAAAGTCTCCTTAGCTAACACTTTAGAGCCTAGATAAGCAGCTAGAGTATGCCTGGGCTCAAGTCCCTGAGCACACTGGGCCATTAAAGATTGTTAAGGCTCACCAGCGACTAGGAAACTGAGGATGCAGTTTGAATTTACGCACGGTTAATGTGATCGCTTCCCGGTGAGCCTCATCTAGAGAGTCAACGTACATCTGTACCACCATGTTCTCGCAGAACTTTACAGCTGCAATTCCCTCAGCCTCTGAGATGTAGTTTCGCGCAATCTTTGGATCGCCCGCCATCAGCGACCAATTCCGTTTCATCTCTACCGCTGATATGCCAAAAAGCCCTTCATAGATGCGATTGGTAAGCTTGCCATAGGTGGTGTTGTGAACTCCTAAGTCGCTTAGCAAGTCAGTATAGGTCTTACGGGTTGCTTTACCTGATTCGCGCTGTCTTAGCCACTGGGTAGTAGCTCGACTATCCTTCTGGCTATAGGTACCTTTAAAGGCGGCAAACGCTTCTGCGTAGAAACCTTTCACAGCGAACCAACGGACAAACTCAGTTATGTTCGATCTAGTGGGCTTTCGAGTCTTTCCTGGATTCAACAGCACATCCAAACTCAGCTCGAACCAGTCACTAACCTCAATCACCTTATAGTCGTTGTTGTCAGATCCACGGATTTGCATGACCCTAAACAGCTTGCCACCAGGGGTTTCTAGCTCTTCTGACCCGTCTTTTGATGACACCCTCACACGCCGGGTCAAAGTCGGCTGAGGGATACCAATATATCGGCTCGCTTGGCCGAAGCCTAGTCCGATTGAAGGGAGTCCCGGCCCTAAGCCATCCGGATCGATAACAATTGCATCAAACTCACGATCTTCATACACCACCGTGATCAGATCACCTGTTTCTACACTCATGGGAAATCACCTTATTTACTCAATCGTCTTGGCTTTGCCCCTTTTCTTAATGGGCTCGGCCAATGAGCCCATTGGCTAACCTGAGCCGAACGGTCGTATGCTCGTTTCACGCTGATCCAAGGGCACTTCAGACCTTCTCAACCCAGCACGGGGAGACCGTCTATATAGATGTCAGAGGAAGTTAGTAAGTTGGTAGATTAGTAAGTTGGTAAAGATAAACTTACTAATCTACCAACGAAATAAAACTGACAGCTACGCCCAGTCTTTTGGATCATCGCTAAACATTTCAAAGTCGCTAGGTGCCTTGCCGTAACGTTCTTCAAATAGCTGCTGTATCAACTCGCTTGCAGTCGTATTGTCTTCTCGGCATTTGAGCATCCACCAACGGCGGTCACGTCTATCGACTTTGGCTGCGAGATTAGTCTTTACGGGCGTCCTTTCTTCAGGTGCAGTAGTCGCGTTTGCCTTTGGCATGAACTTAGCAGGCTGCTTCTTATCCGGCTTCGCATCAGGTATCTTCATTGCTTCTCTCCTAAGAATTGGATGATCTCAGTTCCTAGATTGGCGTAGTCACGCCCCGGCAGTTTGTAACCACCCGTCAGACTGCGTACAGCACAACCTTCTAAAGCAGCTTTAGGAACACCTGCGCTACGACGTATCCAACTGTCAAAGACTTGATAACCACCACTAATCAACTCATCTCTCATCGTTTTGCCTTCTTTCGACGGTTTCGGCGGCACTGCTGATAGAAGGATACGGTAGTGGCTGATGCCTATCTTTTTGAGATCTGCGATCGCTTCTAGGGTCGGATCTAAATCATCTATAGATGGAGCCATCGGCAAGATTACTAAGTCAGCTCCATCAGCAAAATCAGACAACTCCTCACTGTGCGGTCTAGCTTGTGAATCGATCACTAAATATTCATATGATTTCTTCTGCAACTCATTAAGCGCACGTTGCTGACTCAGAATCTTAAACTCCAGAGCTTCACCTCTAGCCTTAAGCTTCGTAGCGGAGCGGTTGGGATCGCAATCTATCAACATGACGCTATGACTCTGGGTTTCTAACCAGTCAGCAACGTTGATAGCGGTCGAGGTCTTTCCTACACCCCCTTTGTAGTTGCATATCAATATCTGCTTGGTCATTACATATTTACCAACTTACATACTTACTAACTTTGGTAAATATAGCAGCGACGCGACAGCCATATCTAACTTATTGGTAAGTATGTAAGTTTATATTTACCAACTTACATACTTACCTACAGATGCTCTAAGAACGTCTTTCGCCTAGCTAACGGCGACACTTCTTCTAAGCGCTAGTGAATAGTACGCATCTACTACTCAAAAAACGACCATTTTTGGGACTGTAGCGGCACGACTAACTCAGACTATACATGCATATATTTGGGCTTTGAAGACTGCTCAGTCACTGGAGCAGAGTTTGTGCTCTACTCTGCTACCACTGTTAGAAAAATTGTCATTGGATTGAGAGTTGTATTAGCCTTACCAAGGTTTCTTCGCAATCACCTATGTCCAGCTCTTTTAATGACAGTCCCGTTCAAGATATTCAAGATGACCACTATGGTATTACCCCTTTCGCTAAATCTCTGGCTAAGAGCATAGTTCGTATAAAAGATCCAAGAGGTACGACAATTGCACTAAATGGTGCCTGGGGCTCTGGAAAAAGTAGCGTTATTAACTTACTCCGTGGCGAACTTGAGGATTTGAACGAAGAGACGTTAGTCGTATCAGAATTTAAGTGCTGGTGGTACAGAGGGGACGAGGCTTTGGCTTTGGCCTTCCTACAAAATCTGAACACTATTCTACGTGTCACTTTAGGAGATAAGGTTAAAGGCCTGATTCCTAGTATTGGACGCAATTTACTGCAAGCGGGTAAGGTATTAGGCTCCACTATTGCATTGACATCTCCAGGAATAATAGGTGCAGCTACAAGCACAGCACTGGACTTTGCAGAAAAGTTTTTTCCTCAAGAAGATACGCTAGAAACAACTTTCAGTAGACTGTCAGAAGCATTGGAGAAGGCAGATAGACGGTTCTTAATCATCATTGATGATATTGATAGGCTAGGTGCTGAAGAAGCAATAGCTATCTTCAGACTAGTGAAATCAGTTGGTCGATTGCCTAACGTTTTATATCTGCTTGCCTTTGATAGAACGCTAGTAGACAAAGCGGTCAATAAGCTATATCCATCTGAGGGAGCACACTTCCTTGAGAAGATTGTTCAAGCATCATTTGAGATGCCTGAACCATTACAGGCAGATCTCAACGTAGCAATCTCTAAAGCTATTGAAGAGGGATGTAGTACAGATGTTTATGATAACGAAAAGCGTCTCGTGAGCGCTTTCTACGATGTGATTGTACGTTACATCACTAGCCCACGGGATGTTGTCCGCTTTCGTAACACAATCAGTATAACTTGGCCTATGATCGCTGACGAAGTTGACCTAGCAGACTTCATTACTTTAGAAACTCTTCGACTGCACGAGCCAGAACTGTTCCAAGCTATCAGAACGAACAGAAATAAAGTTTGCACACTCATGAGTGGAGTCCAACCCAAAAGTGATAAAGATGATTCCTTACACGAACTCCTAGCTACTGTTGATGAGCCTCGTCGCGCAACAGCTGAGACTGCGTTAAAGATTCTATTTCCTCTACTGCGCTCCGTAGGATACGTTGGGTATGAACGTCGGTGGGATGAAGAACGATTAGTCTGTATCGATAAGCACTTTGACACTTACTTCCGACTGACTCTAAGTAATACATCTCTTTCTACTATAAAGATTCAACAGCTCATTGAGCGCGCTGATGACGTAGAGTTCATCAAAAAGACTTTTCTTGAAGCATACTCAACTGTCAGGAATACAGGTTCAACCATGGTTCCAGTCTTTCTTGATGAACTGATGACTCATGCAAGAAGGGTAGATAAATCAAAGGTCTCTCACCTCATATCAGCCTTATTCTCTATACATGACGAAATTAGCTCGCCAAATGATGACGAGGCAGTCACTAACTGGTTCGGTAACTCGACTACACTAAAATACCATTGGTTACTTGAGCGCCTTACAGAAAAGCGATTCTCTATAGACGAACGTACAGATCTCTATCTTTCTGCAATAGAATGCTCTTCGCTGGGTTGGACAGTTGACTTCGTAGCCTCGCTTATAGACGATTATCGGTCACAAGAAGAAGATAGACCCCAAAAACAAAGTGAATACCGTGTCAAGGAAGAAGCACTTCCTATGTTTGTGGAAAAGGCGCTAGCGCAGATTCACGAGGCTGCTGCTGACTTGTCACTTCTTCACTATGCCAATCTTTCAACTATTCTCCATAGATGGAAAAGCTTTTGCAATAATGACCTATCTGAAGTAAGACAGTGGACTGACCTTCTGATAGACAAAGATGAATTCGTTATCGTACTAGCAAAGGCTTTTACAGGATACGGTTTAGGTCATTCTGTAGATATATCTGGCCTCAACAACTATGTAGTAGACAAAATAACGCAGATTCAGATATACGAAAATACAGATGTAATCGACCAGATTGCCTTTAAAGATGCACTAGAGCGTATACTCAACCAGAAAAGACTAGACCAGCATTCACTAGACCTAGTTGAATCCTTCTTGAGAGCGTGGAATAAGAAGAAAACTAAGAGCAGTGAGACTGTGATGTCATAAGCTTTTACTTCTGAATTACCCCATCCGCACATCCTACAATAGAGCTTTGACAATATAGGAAAACATATGCTTCCAGCATCTAGTGCTTTTAAGAGCGCAGTACGGCGCAACTAGCCCGTTCTCGTGTATCTTTAACGAAGGTTTTTGAACTGGTTAATACGTACTAATTAAGAGCGTAGCAAAGACTATCTTGCTCCTAGAGTTAGAATTCACTCTGTAGACGAATGCAGAGAGTTTCTCCGACGTATGTCTCAGTACAAGCAGCATGTAATCGACTGTTTTAATCGACGAACAGCCTATGACTCGGAAGGGGCTATGCATCCTTACGAGGCAAACAAGATCATAGATTTTGCTCCTGACATCAGAGATGGTCAAACCGTTCTCGACCTGGCTACAGGTACTGGTTTAGTAGCAATCCTTGCCGCTAAGCAAGCCGCTCCTTCTGGTTCCGTAATTGGCGTCGATATATCTGCGGGAATGCTGTCTCAGGCCAAACGTAAAACAGAGAGTCTAGAAATAGGTAATCTAGAATTTGTTGAGGCGGATATTGAATCAATTAATTTTGAGCCAGAGCGGTTTGACGTTATTTTTTGCTGTTCAGCAATTATGTACGTTGGTGACATTCCTGCACTACTAAATAAGTGTCGCGATTGGCTTAGGCCTGGAGGATATATAGTATTCAGCACCTCCGCAATAACTGCCTACCGCGCAGATATTCAGATGAAGGTATACCGGGATTTATTCGATGTTGAATTCCCTCATATCCTGGCACCTCTTGGAACTCCCGGGAAATGCAAAAGAATGCTAGAGCAGGCTAACTTTCTAGATATTGAGATAGAAAGAGACCGTCAAGGTGAATATCTGCGTCAAGGTGAATATTCTGTAGATGTGCAATGGGCAGAAGACCATGTGTCGCCTCATGCTGATTCATTGATGAAATTAGCGACTACGCAGAGAGAAGAGCTACAGTCAGCTTATCAGCAAGCAACTAGCGAGCTGATGACAGCGAAAGGCTTCTGGAGTGACCGTAGTCTTCTATTTGTCAAAGCAAGAAAAGAAGTATAAGACTCCTTTTGTGTTTTAGGCCCTAAAGTAGCGAAGCTGCGAAATGGGGCCATTTAGTTCATTTGTACTCTTTTAGAACTATTCTTTAGCCCTGATATGTTTAGCGACAGTTAAACATAGAGGAAGCTGAAATGAAGCGACAGTGGGAACCAGAGGAGCTAATCGAGCAGTTTACGCTGATGCCATCAGAGCTAGCGCTGCTACCTGATGAGATCACTAACGCCGCCGCGCAAAATAGACTGGGCTTTGCCATCCTGCTCAAGTTCTTCCAAGTAGAAGGGCGATTCCCTCAGCACGCTGGCGAGGTGCCAAAAGCGATCACCGATTTCATTGCTCAGCAGCTGAGTCTATCGACAGAGGACTCCCGACAATACAAATGGTCAAGTCGAACGATGAAGCGGCATCGTGGTCAAATCCGAGCCTTCCTTGGCGTTGGACCGATGACTCAGAGTGATCAGCAAGAGCTGAAGCGCTGGCTGATAGAGGAGATCTTACCATTGGGCCTTTCTTTTGAAGCGCTCAAAGCGCAAGCTTACGGACAGCTACAGAAACTCAAAGTTGAGCCACCTGCGGCGAAAGAGCTAGAACGTCTACTGCGCTCTGCGGCCCGTCTGCATGAGCGCAGCTTCTGTAAACAGATCGCGGCTGAGCTATCGGCAAAGACCCGCGCCAGCATCAATGCCCTGCTGAACACTGAAAGCCCGCTAGAAGATGAAAGCAGCCAGTTCAGACAGTCGCAGTTGAGCTACCTGAAAACAGACCCAGGACGGCTAGGACTTAAAAGTCTGTTGAAAGAGATCGAGAAACTACAGCGCATCCATGAGCTAGAGCTGCCTTCGGCGCTATTCAACCAGGCGGTTCCTAAGCTGGTGCAACAATATCGCCGTCGGGCATCCACCGAACCGCCAAGAGAGCTGAGACGCCATCCACCAGCGATTCGTTACACCCTGGTCGCGGCGTTCTGCTGGCAGCGAGAACGAGAGATTATGGATGATCTAGTCACCTTGCTAATCCAAATCATTCATCGCCTGAGTATCAGCGCCGAACGGCGAGTTGAGCGCGAACTGATTGCTAGCTTCAAGCGGGTCAACCGCAAAGAGACCTTGCTATTGAAGATTGCGACTGCTTCTCTTAAACAACCAGAAGGCGCAGTAAGAGATGTTGTCTATCCGGTGGCCGACCCCGAGACATTACAGTCACTGATTGATGAGCAGAGTGCGGGCGAGACCTATCACGAGAAGGTGCATACTCGGATTCGAGCGTCCTATCTGCATCACTATCGGCGGATGGTGCCTGCCATCCTGGATGCTTTGAGCTTTCACTCTAATAATGAACAACATCAGCCTGTTGTCCAGGCTTTGGCGATTCTCAAACGCTATCAGGAGAGCAACCGTCGCTTCTATGACGCAGACGAAGCACTAGTAATTGAAGGCGTATTGCCCACTAACTGGCCAGAGCTGATCGGCGAAACCGATAGTGACGGGGAAGTCCGCATCAACCGGGTCAACTACGAGATCTGCGTGTTGCAAGCGCTGCGCGAGAAGCTCCGCGCTCGGGCGGTTTGGGTTGCCAGGGCCGGACGCTACGGCAATCCAGAACAGGATCTCCCCCACGACTTTGAGGCTCACCGCGAGGTCTACTACCAGGAACTCAGTCAGCCGCTAGAAGCAGAGGCGTTCATCCAACAGCTCCAGCAGACGATGCAAACAGAACTGAGCCAGCTGAACCAGGGAATGCCGAAGAACAAAGGGGTTCGCATTCAAACGCGCAAGAATGGCTGGATCTCGGGGGTTTTTGCACAACCCCTCGAAAAGGTATAGTCCACTCTGAGACAGTTGAGACTCAGGTGTTCTCCTTGTCCGCATTCTGCGATCACAGAGTATAGTTGATACTCTGAATACTCATGCTTATTCAGGTGTAAGCATTGGTTAATTCTAGCTTTACTGGCTAGCTTGATACAGCTACTTTTAGCTACCGTCTTTAGTCACATTCATGATCCTTCGATAGCCAACAACTGCATCAGCGGCGCATTCTTTTAGTCTGCTTCTAGCAAGTGCAACAGCTTCATCTGAATGCCAGAATACATACTGCTCAGCAGTCTGGCGAGAGCGTTAGGAGAGTTCCTTTGTGTTGACAGTAAGTTCTGACAACTTGAGGAAAGACACAATGAGAAAGCCTTTTCATGGCTGTGTGTTCGCACAGCCTAGCTACGTTTCCATACTGAAATATCAAACGAAATCATTGATAGATAGCACTCAGGTTTTATCAATACTTTGAAAGCACCAGTACGCGATCACATGAGACAAACGGCGCGTGTCCATGTCAATCAGTAAGCTACATCAAATAAAGCTAGCTCCATATCGAGCGCATTGGTATGCAAGGTGCAAAGCATTGCATGTCAATAAAGTAAAAGCTTGAATCCATTGCTGTGAAAGAGATTACGTGGCCATGCCAGGAACGAGTCTCAATTGTCCCATTGTGGACTATACCTTTTTGAGGGTTAGTGCAAAAACCCCCTCGTAGGAAAAGCGTTTGGCGCTGACTATCCAGGACTCGTAGATCTCGGTGGTCTGGATCTCGGCTTGGTGGTTCAGGCTGACTTGGATGGTGAGGGTAGGACGCGGCTGGCCTTCTAGCAGGCTGAGCTTATCTTCGGATAGGGCAGGCGGCAGCATCGGTAGGTTGCCGCGACTCAGGTAGTGGGTACAGGTGCGGGCGATGGCGACTTTGTCTAAGACAGTGCCAGCGGTGACTAGCTCTGATACGTCAGCGATATGGATAGCGGCGATCGCACCCGTGGGGGTGGCTTCCAAGTAGATGGCATCATCGAGGTCTTTGGAGGTGGGGCCGTCGATGGTGACTCCCTGCACCTGGGGGCGTTGCCATAGGCGCTCGGGGAGGCTCAGCGCTGCGGCCTGGTCGCTTGCCTGTAACCAGACTTTGTTCAACGCTTGGGTAGGACGGGTAGACGTTGACATGCTCAGGAGTCAAACCGATGGAGTGGAACGGTACAGGAATAGCTGCTTAGCGGGCTACCTGGTGAATCTTAGCTTGCCAGAGTTTCACGCCTACTGCCGACGGTTTGGCCAGCTGCTACGTCTTAGTGAGTATCTACCAGTTCATCGGCTGGAACTGATTCATCAGGCGGGTTCAGTAGGCCAAAGAAAGCTTGGCGGTCGTTCTCTTTAATTACCGCATACTCCTGCTTCTCAAACAGTAAGAGCAGCCAGACTTCAACAACTTCTGGAAGTTTGAAGACGTTCATCTCAGATACCAATGATTGTTCATTAGACTCCTTCAAGGGTATCACCACTCACAGCAAGCGATCAGTAAGGTCTAGACAGCTGCTACAGTAGGCGGTTCCTGTGTGGTCTACTATCGGGATGCTGAACTGCGATCTCATTGTTCCACGGCACTCCTCTTATTCAAAGACTAGCAACCGCTAATTTAACCCCCGTTTTTGGGACAGATTAGACCCATAAACTCCAGTGCTAACAGGCGAGCACGAAGCCCGAGCAGCAGTACTTCTAACAGCAAGGAAAACGACCATTTCTGGAACTGTAGCAGCACGAGAATTCAGAGCTTTGACTTCAAATAAGTGCAAATGTTTGGCTTATGCTAAAAGTCCGACTAAACGTCTATGGGCTAGTGCATGCAAGCGGTTGGAAGCCTCAGCCGACACAGGCCATGCACGCACCCCGTACAGCAGTTCGTATTGACCCGTGCATAGAAGCCAAGAGATTCTAGCTGATAAGCTCATGAATTTTAGATTCTATTATCGAGTTTTTGGGAGCTTCAGCCATTGTTGATTCTAGACAGTAATTTTTGATGAGCATGAATGCTTAGAGGGCGCTGAAGGTGGGCAGAACTTCGTGAGGTACTTTGCTTAGCTAACTGTGCGCCCCCCATCAAAGGTGATTGAGATGAAAAAGGTTGCTAGCGGATGAAAGCTTTGCTACTGTTATCAGTGACAGCGAGTTCGCTAAAAGCGAACTCCCGCATACTCCCTCTAAATAGTGGCAACAGGTCTTTCAGTTGAGAGACCGAAGTGCTCGTTAAGCAGAAAGTTGAGGTCGAACACTAGCTTATGGTTTATGCGCTCTACGAACGTACAGTGCCGTCAGTCACTGATTTGATATTCATCTGTGCCGAAAAGTCTGTTATGAGAATTGAATTAGCTCGGAAAAATTATTGGAGCACGATAGTGGCTCTAAGGAGATGTGCTTATGAGCTAGCGTGCAATACAGCACGCGATCACACGGATAATAAACACGCTAATGACAAACCAGGGCCTTTCCTGGTTTACATAAAGACTCTAGCTAACCTAAGAACTCATAGGAGGTGTAGTCGTTATGTAAAACAAAATTTCAAGAACAAAGAGATTGAATTCGATGGAAGAGGAAATCGCTATGTAAAGCATGGACCAACGGCAGCAGAGCAGATGACCAGAAGGCTAGAGCCTCCTCTAGTTCTGAGAGATATGAGCCCAAGCAGACAGGAACCTAGTACTCATATTGTGTCAAACCTGTGTATGATGCACGACTTACACAAGAGGGTCAGCATTATGGTTAATGTTGTATAGGAGATACGGTCATCCTGGACTCATATCGCAAACATGTAGAAGAGAGAGCAGCTTTAAGTGTGCCTCCTTTGCCATTAGATGAAGAGATAATTTTATTTCTTCTTACTGATGAGATAGGGTTACAGGTCTCTTCAAAGAGGCCTTCCTTTTTCCTTTACCAATACCTCGCTGCCAAGAGGTCTGCATTGAGATTGTTCGTGGTGTCTTATAGAAATTTGCTACGTCGCAATAAGCGTCGAAGCGATTTTTGTTCGCATCACGAACTCTCTCTTACAACTTGTGATGCGTTAGGCACCCAATAGTCTTGATGCTCCTCGCAAGGATTGCCCTCGGTATGCCTTGTGTGAAGGAGATTTTCATGCGCGTCAGTAAGTGCTATGTCATTCACGAGTTCTTAGAAGACCATCCTGAGGCTGAGCGATCGCTTCAGCTATGGCACAAAATTGTGTCCTGTGGATGCTGGAAAAACCTAAAGGAACTAAGCCAAACCTTTCCTGAATCAAAAAGAGTTGGAAAACTCACTACTTTCAGCATAGGCAACGGTAGATTTCTTGTTTCAGCAACCATAGATTACAGGGGGCAACGACTGTTTATCCGCAATGTACTTAGGTCTGCGGGTCATGAAGAACAGCAACCTTAAGACTAAAGGACGAAGCTACCAGGAGCTTCTGGTAGCTTTTCATCCTAAGGTCATCAAATCCAAATCAGGGTTAGACGCCACTGTAGAGGTGGTTGAATCGTTGATGAATAAGGAAGAGCTAACAACCGATGAGAAGGACTACAAAGAACTACTCATTATGCTGATAGATGATTACGAGGAGAAGAAATTCTCCATTTCAGACATCTACGGAGTTGAGCTGCTCAAGGGACTGATGAAAGAGCGAGGTCTTCGTCAGAAAGATCTGGTTCACATCTTTAAGACGAAATCGGTAGTTTCTGAGATATTAAGCGGTCAGCGAGAGCTGACCCCGCAGTATACTAGGAGGCTGGCCGAATACTTCAACATCCCAGATTCCGCATTCTAT
Source organism: Synechococcus sp. PCC 7335 (assembly GCF_000155595.1). Taxonomy (NCBI): domain Bacteria; kingdom Bacillati; phylum Cyanobacteriota; class Cyanophyceae; order Synechococcales; family Synechococcaceae; genus Synechococcus; species Synechococcus sp. PCC 7335. Next base: position 34,874 of record NZ_DS989909.1, read on the forward strand.
CCTCTCCAAACCCATGATATTTAAGGAGAGTATCTACAAACGATGGGCCAACAACTTTTCTGGTCGTTGGCCCTATTTCTAAAGGAGAACGACTCATGTGGAGTACAGCTATCGATACCTTTCTATACGCCTGTAAGTTTGTGCTCGAATACTTCTTAGAAAGGTCTCTTGACCGAATGACTAGACAGATTTCTAAACAACGGACTATGCACTCACTTCAGCCTCGTAGCCATAATTCTATGCCTGACATATATGGTGTAGTGGCGCTAAAGGCTCTCATTGAGGAGAACGACTTACGCCGTAGGGATCTTTCTGACATTTTTGAGACGAGAGCAAACTGCTCTGAAGTGCTAGCTGGCAGGCAGCCGCTAACCATTCAAAATGTTCAGAAAATATGTGACAGGTTTCATATCTCGCCTTTAGTATTTTTCCCAAGATAGTCTGCTGACACAGAGTGATGCCTAAACCTTTTTACACGAAGACGAAGACGGATAAGGAGATATTATCTAATAATCTCATTATCTAGACCTTTCTATACCCTCGGGAAATATGTCTCATTGCGTGTCTCAAAACTCCTTTATCAAAACATCTTAGAGGCAATAAGACCCTTAGCCTACTAACTGTTTTGTGACAAGCTCTACCGCATAAGTATCGTTCTCCAACGGCCTCTGTAGATCAAAACAACTGTGCAGTTCGGATATCTGATCTGAAAGTACCTTGCTGAGCTCGATAGTCACAGCTTCGAGTGTGATCGCTTCGAGTGGTGCATACGATGGTGCCAACGCAGCTCTAAGTCGCTCGCTGATTCGATGCTCTATCTTGAAGTCGGCCACGGTAACAGGCTCAAACGAACAAAGCCAGTCTTCCATCTGAATCATGTATGAGCGTAGACTGTCTAGCAAAGACTGCGCGTAGAATAACTCCCCACGCTTTGCTTTACGAATGGCTTCGTGAGCACAGGCTAGCGCCTTACTAATCACTCGGCTGACTTCTATAGTCTCTGGTGGTGGAAACGTCAGTAGCGCAGACTGATTGAGCAGCTCTTGTACTTGTCCAGTGCGATCAAAGAGAATATCAGTGTCAAACCTAAGAAAAGGTGAGGGCTGTAGCGTCTCTACATTCCAGTAGAAAACATCAATCTTGAGAAAGGAGCGAAAGTGCGATACACAGTGCTGCGTTCCACTACGCCACTCGTTGAACAGCCAATCACCCCAGAGTGCAGGCATATCGAACTTTTCGATGATGAGACGTTCTTGCCCCGCAGGTGTAGCAACCACTCTCAGATCGATATCAGAGTAGGCATCTGCCGAACCATTAGGAATTGAGCCAGCGACAAAAGCGCCTACTACATCTTGCTGTTTAGAGAAGTAAGCTGATACGCGCTGAAGAAGCTGGTCTCGTTCTAGAACTAGCTGCTGTTGTGAGATCATAGATACTTCTGTGCTAAACAGACGCGAAATTCTTAGATCGAACTATACTTTTTCCCTGTTTGACTATTTGCATAGGGCACAACTAGACAAACTAAGTCAATTCTCAAATACGACACAAGAACAGGTAAGAACAAGAGAGTGATGATGTCTTCAACAGACCTATCCAACCGCTGCCACGCCTTCAACCCCATGCAGATCAGAACTTAGACCTTCTCTGATAATTGAGCCTTCAGAGTATTAAGATTGATGCCATAGTGCTCGAACATCTC
>NZ_DS989910.1 GCF_000155595.1 Synechococcus sp. PCC 7335
TTCTTCAAAGGTAAGGGCCGAGTTAATCGCTTATGGAAGGCATCTGTGCTTGGTTAGCGATTAGGTCATCGAGTCCTTTGCCTTGTTTGGGAGACCATTGGGCGATGCTGACGTGGCAGCGTGCGTTGATTAGCAGTTGGCTAAAGCGGCTGATGGCGATACCGACGTGGCGGCGGGTGTTAGGTTTCTCGTCTTCGTCGAAGGCAAGGATGATCGGGCGCTCATTGCCGACGATGGCTTGGATGTCCGGGATGAGAACCGGGTCGATGGGGTTGCCGAGGCGGTCTTTGGAGCGGTAGCCGTTGTAGACGCCAGGAAGCGAAATGGTGGCGTAACCTGCGGTGAGGGCGGCGCCTGCTTTTTTTGCGCCTTCGGTGATGACGATGGGGGCTTTTGGGTTGGAGAGCCACCAGGACCAAAAGTTTCTATCTTGGTCTTCAGAGTTAGCGGCGTTGTGACGGTCTAGGACGAGGGCAAGGGTTTGGGCGTGGCTGAGGGCGTCGGCGTCGGGATAGATGTCGTGGACGGCCTGTTGTAGGCGGTACTGATAGTTAAGACCAAGCTCGTGGCGCTGGGCGATACCCAGTCCATCGGCCCAGGGAAGAGACAGGAAGAGGGCGCGGGTGCTTTGTTTGGCGGGCGCTTCGTATTTGATTACTTTGTCGGGATGCTTCCAGCTCGTTCTGGGGTTCTGGGGTTTGAACTGGCCCCAGTCCATTGGTTGCCAGTCGTTTAAGGGATCTAGGCCGGAGACCCACCAGCCCCCCTCCATGACATGGCTGTATCGCTGACGCAGTTTGATGACGGGAGTGGTGGCGTATTGGGTAGCGTGGCCTCCCATCTCGGCGATGGCGTGGTGGGTAAGCAGGTCTACGGCTTCATCGCCGTCGGTGTAGCGGACGTTGGCATAGATAAGGCGGTCGGTGGCTTGGCTGGTTCGCCATTCGATTAGGTGATCCGGGGGAGCTAGGTGCTCGGGAATCGATGCTTGAGGGCAGTCGCTGGTGGGATGGGATGGGGAAAGGACTGCGTAATCTAACGGGATCGGGTCGAGAAGGGTGACTTGGAAAGGGGTGTAAGCGCAGTTCTGATGAAATTGTTGGAAACTTTTTACATTGTCGAAACCCTTACGATTTGAAGGTTTTAAGGATTGCTTAGAAGTGTGATCGCATGGCTGCTTACGCAGATGCGAGAAATCGGGTACCATGAAAACAACGTACGGAGCCCCGCACGACATTGTTCCTGTCGCCCTTTGGGAAAACTCAATAACTGTCATGACGCCAATCTAGTCAGTTATCAAATTTTGAAGGCTACAGGATTTGCTTAACTCGTAACTGAAGAACGGTCTAAACCCTCGGGTTTGGGCCGTTTTTTAGTGTGTAATCCGAAATAAATCTTTTGTTGTTAACTCTCCTTTTTGGTTGCAACTGTAGTGACTTCTGCTGGTGGTATTTCTCCAGCTTCTCTTGCCTGTTTGATCGCAATTTCTAGGGCAATTGCGCCTACTGTTGCGATCGCTTGACCTCTGGCTGTTGCCCATCGAACCAATTCATCATGAACCGGATCGGGCAAAGTCAGGTGAACCCGCTTAGGCATGTCGTTTATGTAGTCACTACGCATTCAAATGTGCCACTAACGCTACTCTATAGCAACTTTTAAACAACCAGCTACTTCAAAGTTGCTTGCCAGTCACTTTGAAGTAGCTTAGCATTCTTTTAGCGATCGCACGTCGTAACATTTCGACTCGTTGTAGGGCGTTTCACGAAACGCCTGATCCGTTTAACGACCAGCTCAAATAAATTCAGAAACGCTTCGATGTCTGCTCAAAAACCAGCGTTTCAAGGAGGAGAACCCCCGTGTCAGTATCTATGCGTTTTGTGTGCGTTTCAGACGAGTCGCACGCCAAAGGCGTAGAAGTGTTACGCCATTCCAAAGATGACCCGGTGACCCCGTTTCAACTGCGCGAATTTGCCGCCATGATACGCGGTGGCCCAGTGCTCGCTGGAACGCTGCGCACCTGGCGCAACCGCATCGGTGTCAAACCCGACGCCGCAGGCTTCTATACAGTCGATGACCTTCGCCTGCTGGGTCGCTATCTAGAAGCGCTGGCCGTAGGCCGCACAACGACTCAATTTCTCAATCAGGAGTACGGAAAACATGCCTAAGACAGACCCTCGTAAAGCCAATCCTCAAGGCGCTTTCCAGCCCTCAAAGCCACAGGCCCTCAACACCGCCAGCACCGTTCAAGGTGAAGTCGTGGCCGTCGCCCAGCAGCTCGCCAGTGACGTATCCGCAGACGCATATGCTATCGGCCAACAGACCGCCGAGTACGTGAACCAGCAGGCGTTCAGCGCCTTTCTAGCAGGCTTCAACGAGGGGGCAGCGAAAGCGACTAGCCCTTTCTCAGCGCTGCACCAACAGCTATCAGCCTCGAAGCCCAAACCAATCAGTTTGTTCACGCCTGGTTCGACGAGTACGGCACTGCCCGCGAGCTGCCGTTACGACTATTGCTAGGTTTTTCATCTGGTTGCTCTGACTTGAGGTGATGGTTGAGTTCACCGGCTAGAGCGCGTTCAACGAGGCGCTTCTTGATCTGACTCATCAGGCCAGACTCACCGAGGATATCTTCAGTCGAGCTGCAATCTTCAAGCAACTCATCGAGCAGGTCGTCAACGCGGTTAGGTGCTTTTTTCTGGCGTACCATCGGGCGGTCTCCTTTTCTACTGGGGATGTTAGACCGCTTACACAAAATCATGGACACTCTCGACATAGAGTCACTTCAGCAGCGCCAGCGGTTTCGCTGGCGCTGTTCTTTTCTGCCCGGTTGCGATGAGTTTTGCCATGTTTACCCTTCCACCTTCTACCCTGCCTCGATCCATTTCTTTTTCTTCTACTGCTCGCCTTGGTCCTACTGCCATCGATCTTCGTTTCAATCTGATTTGTCTGGGCGTTCCCCTACGG
>NZ_DS989911.1 GCF_000155595.1 Synechococcus sp. PCC 7335
GCGCGTGCTCTCTGAGGGACTTGATGCCCGTAATCCGCCGCTTGAGCGTGCGCGCTTTCTTGCATTCTTTACAAAAAACACAGATGAGTTTTTTATGAAACGAGTCGGCGGATTAAAGCAACAAATCGAAGCGGGGGTCACAGAGACAACACCAGATGGTCGGACTCCTCATGAGCAATGGACAGAGATCCTCGATGCAGCGCGACCACTCTTTCGTGAGCAAGCTGCCTGCTGGGAGGAAGAAATTAAACCGCAATTCGCAGACGAAGGGATTCAGATTCAAACCCTTGACGAACTTACCGAATCGCAGCAAACGCGACTTCGCGATCATTTCGAAGAATCTGTCTTACCGACGTTAACTCCTCTTGCGTTTGACCCTGCACATCCGTTTCCATTCATCTCAAATCTTTCACTGTCGCTTGCTGTTCTCTCTCGTGAAACAACCGATGAAGAACTCACGTTTACCCGGATCAAAATCCCACAGAATCAGCCACGATTCGTTGAAGTTCCTGAAACAGATCATAATTATGTCCTCATTGAGGATGTAATCGAGGCAAATCTTGATCTTCTCCTGCCGAATGTTAATATCGTTGATGTCTCAAAATTCAAAGTCACTCGTAACGCGGAGGTGCGACGTGATGAGGAGGTCGCTGAGGATCTAATCAATATGATTGAGGAAGTGCTTGAGCAACGACGATTTGCAACAGTTGTCCGCGTTGAAGTCGCAGCTGATATGCCAGAGCAATCAGTATCTGTATTAAAAGAGCAACTTGACGTGACCGATGCAGAGGTATTTTATCGTGAAGGACCAATCGATTTCCGCTCACTCTTTGAGCTCACCGAGATCACCCGTCCAGATCTCAAAGCTCCATCATGGACGCCACAACCTCATCCTCGGATTATGCGTGGTCCGGGTGTTGACCCTCGTGATGAGCCTGCAGATATCTTTACTGAAATTGAACAAGATGATATTCTCGTTCATCACCCATATCACTCATTTGAGGGCACCGTCCATCATTTTCTAGAGGCTGCTGCGCACGACCCGGATGTCCTTGCAGTGAAGGCTGCAATCTATCGAACAGCAAGCGACTCAAAAGTGATTCAGAGTCTGATTGATGCTGCTGATAATGGTAAGCAAGTCGCGGTCATGGTTGAACTGAAAGCCCGATTTGATGAGCAAAACAATCTTGAATGGGTACGTCGACTTGAAGAGGAGGGTATTCATGTCGCTTATGGAACTGTTGGATTGAAGACCCATACGAAAACCGCGCTGGTCGTTCGCCAAGAGGACGAGGGGGTACAACTGTACTCACATGTTGGGACTGGCAATTATCACTCTGAGACCGCCAAAGGATATGTTGACCTCGGTGTGTTGACCTCGAATCATGATATTGGACAGGATCTGACGAAAGTATTCAATTCCTTTACGGGTCCGACACTGAGTAATCAATTCCGGGAGCTCTTGATTGCTCCTGTGACGATGCGTGAGCGGTTCACCCAGCGCATCCGTCGCGAA
>NZ_DS989912.1 GCF_000155595.1 Synechococcus sp. PCC 7335
GTACCCAAACCGATGACCGAGTAGCGTACTGCTGATGGGTTATGGCGAAGTCGAAAGCTACGAAGACTTTGCTAACTACAACGAACAAGCCCTTAACCTATTAACGGCCAAATTTGCGCCTGTTCCAACCTGGATTTACCCCCCTTTGGCTAAGCTATTAGCTATCTTCGACCTGCATGAGTGGAGCCATCAGCACGGCAACTTTGTCTCTCCTCACAACGCTATTTTTGAACAGCAAAGAACCGGGATCGAAACCTGCTTACAAAATCGCTGGGGCGATCGCGTCAAAGTCTTCAAAGCGTTCAACTTCTGTGCGCCTCACTTACCTGAGCAAGTGTTGGCAACCGTCAAGGCAGAAGGCTTCACAAAACTGCTGATCTATCCATTGTTAGTTGTAGATTCTATCTTTACCAGTGGTATTGCGGTAGAACAGGTTAACGACGCACTGACTAAGCTAGCAGGAACAGGTGAGCACTGGTTAAAAGGAACTCGCTACATTCCCTCTTTCTACAACGAAGAGCGCTACATTAACCTGCTTGCAAACCTGGTCGAAGAAAAAATTGAGAAAGAGCTAGCAGTCGCCCACCTGCCTTCTCAAACAGGTATTATCTTGCTCAATCACGGCTGTCCTCACAAGGCGAAGGGCTTCACCCTGATTGGCTGACAAAAGTTTAATCAGGAACAAACTTAACGGTAATCACGCTGAAATCGAGCAAGCGCCCGGACTTCTTGTTGTGTTGTGGCCTAGAAGCCATCGCCGGTTGCGGATCAATGTGAGAGGTAAAACAAGCCTGTTTAATCACCTGCCAACCGTTGAGCAGAGCCGCCTTAGTCCACTCCAATCCGATGCGAAAGTAGCTGTTGCCTCTATCCCAGTGTGTGTCAATCCATCGCCTACGGCCTGATTGCACAACCGCTACGCCTTGAGCCGTGACGTAAAGCGTGGCTACTGCCAGAATAAACCATAAGCGAGAGAGGTCAGTGAGGCCTCGAATCTCAGAGCGTTGTAGATTCCAACCGGCGGACTGGTCGTCTAAAAATCCTTCCTCGATATCGAAGCGCAAGGCATATTCCATAAAGGTTTGCGGGCTAGTGGGCTGGTCGCTGACGACGGCCCAAAGTTCACCATTGATGTTGTTGCGCCCGATGATGACATGCACTGGGCCGTACTGTTCGTGACGATGGAGTCTGATGTGGTGGAAACATAGTGCCCGACCTCGTTCTAGGTGAAACGATTTAGGTTGACACCAGCCGGAACCGGGTCGCCAAATCCAGGTGTCACTTTTGATACGGATGCGGTAGTGCCAGCCGAGTTGTTTTATCAGCGTCATCGCACGGGTATGCACAAAGCCTCGGTCGGCCAACAGAATCATGTTTGCGTTTGAAGGCAAGTATTGCGTAGACTGCCTGAGCAGTTCT
>NZ_DS989913.1 GCF_000155595.1 Synechococcus sp. PCC 7335
AAAACATGCTCCCTCATATGGGACATTGCGAACTAGGCAACATTGGTTAATGTTGCCTAATATGTGGAAAGCATATAAACGTATATTCGTATTTATATGTTTATATGCTTTTAGAAGAGGCATTAGTACTTATACCGCCTGATTCCTCGTGGATTTCGCACATTTTTCTGTTTTTACCTATTTATATGTTTATATGGTTTCTATGTTTCAGATAAGCATACAAACATATGAAGTGGATAGCAGTCTCAAACACAAAGGGAGGTGTAGGGAAAAGCACGGTATCTCTATCTTTAGCCCACTGGCTGGCGCAAAAAGGACATACCGTAGCCGTAGTAGATGACGATCGCAATCGCACTGTCACGAAGTGGCAAGCGAGAGCAGATACTAACCCGCCCTCTCAACGACCCGGCTTTAAAGTCCATCCTTTTGAGGAAATGGCGCAGGCAGATGGTTGTGACTACGGGATATTGGACACAGCAGCCAGCGTTAGCGATGAAACTATTAAGCACCTGACTGAGTTTGCTTACATCGTGCTTATTCCTTGCACACCTGATATAGATGCTCTTACCGCTACTCAAGAAACCGCTGACCAGGTAATTGCTAATGATGGCAGCTACGTTATCTTGCTCAACGATTGTCCCCGTTCGTCAAAAAGGGAAAACCAGGATATCGCTGATGCGATCACAGACGGCGGTTACGACCTAATCAGTCAGTTTGTGAGGCACGGCATTGGTATCAAGCGTGCATCCCTAGCAGGTAAGACTGTCGAACAGATGAAAGGCACTCAGCGATTACCTTGGCTAGATTTTCATGCTGCTTTTCAAGAGTTTTCAGAGACGTACCTAGAAGCGTAAAGCCATGACAACTAATCCGTTTACACAGCAATTGAAAGCCAGCAAAGTTCCATCTACCAAAACGTCAGTTGATTCTAAGCCATCGAAACCTACACCCCAAAATAACAAGGGGCAATCCGATTCATCCAGCACCTATTCAGAAGAAGATCTTAAATCCGTGGTTGTTTTGTCTGTAAAGCTTCCAGCAGTAGTCAGGCAGGCTATCCGTAGACAGTGTGCAGAGCAGGATATCAAATTAGCCACAGAGGCGAAAAAGTGGTTAATAGAGCGTTTCGAGCTACCAGAAGGGTTTACTGCCGAAACAATACTGGAAGACAAAAGAACCAAGTAAACATATTTACCTATTTATATGCTTATGTGTTTACCTGTAAATAGGCAAATATTAACTCATATCGATGATGATCAAGCTATCCCCGTATTCTTAAAATAGGTGGGAGTACAATGAATGAAACTGAATAGCAGTCAGCAAAAAACCTACGATGC
>NZ_DS989914.1 GCF_000155595.1 Synechococcus sp. PCC 7335
CTCGATACACCACGGCTAGCCGAATTAAGCAGTACTGCTCCCAAAACAGCGAGGTGTCTAAACAAAGATAAAGGCACTCGGCTTCCCAGGTCGCCAAGGCCGCTTGAATCAGCGGTTTGTACAATCGGTGGATGTTGATGCGGCTATTGCCTAACCAGCGACGCACCCGTCTTTGTTTACTCTGGGCGTAGAGACCGCGACAGGGCAAGTAGGTTGTCCACTTTGTCAGGCTGACGCTGCCGGTTTGAATCAGCGCAAACACCATCCAACAGCAGGTCGTTAGATGCGATAGATGTGCCCAGGGGCAATCTTGACCCAGCCAGGCTTTCAAGGCATCGTAGAGGCGGGAGTTTTTTTCACAGCGTTCCTTTGGTTTTGAGTTGCATCTAAATCTTAGAACGCTGGCTCCCCCTCGCAACCTTTGCGGCTCTCAAGTCCCTGTATGACAGCGATTCAACCTGGCTATTGCATCTTTTGTCAGCCAATCAGGGGCTTCACCTCTGGGATTGATGAAAGCCAAAAGCTTTACGAGGCCGTTCGTGAAAAGCTAATACGCAAGTATCCTCTGATCTCAATTGGTTGGATGAACCACGACACTCCCCTGATCGATTGGACCCAACCTAATATGGCAACGGCAGGTCAAAACATTATTGACTTAGGTGCCACAGCTTTAGTGATGATGCCAATTGGTTTTGCAACCGAAAACCATGAGACGCTTCTAGATGTAGACCATATCATCCATAGCCTGCGCCGCAAAAATCCTCAGGTTACCTATGTTCAGATGGACTGCGTTAATGACCACCCTGAGTTTTTGCAGATGGTCGCAGATTGGGCGGATTCAGAGATTCAGGCTCTGCTAGAAGCTGCGCCGCTAAGCGTCAATCCAGCTCTCAAGCAGGAAAGTGCTGAGCATACCCATCACGGTCATAGTCACCACAGCCACGGACATCACAGCCACGGGCACCATAGCCACCAACGTCATGACCACAGTTCCAATGAACATAACCATAGTCACAATCATGACAGCCATAACCACGAACATGGCTCGCACAGTGAAAACGTCAACCCCGATCCTGAAGTAGCGTCTGCGGGGAGAGCAACCGTGCACGGCCACCCTCACTAGCCGCTAAAATTCACTATCCTGTAGAGAGACTTCTATTTAGAGATATCTACTTTCTCTACATTCATGCGCCTGTCCCTTTCTCGTCCGATGAAACGTCCGCTGCCTTGGTTAATGGGGCTAGGATTAGTTGGCTTGATAGGGGCAGGCGTAGTGGCATTTTCTGTAGCCAGGCG